>JAJPYH010000292.1 GCA_021205045.1 Lachnospiraceae bacterium
ACAGTTATAAATAAAGGGTTACTCGCCATTTCAGGTGTGGGAAGTATTAGTTAATTTCTGAAAAAAATCTCGATGTGTAGGTCAGATTGATAGACTGCCATGTGTATATCCTCACCCTATCAACCGACCCCCAGCAGTCTGTCTCTCCACGCCCCAAACTTTTTCGTAATCTTTCCCAGAATAAATCCTACCAGAAAAGCCGCCATAACGGTTCCTATTCCAACGCTCCCCAGGCTATGAATGGCAATCAGACATACAATCAGAGAGATCGAGACCATGCTCAGGTCAAAGCAGATTTTGACCTTTGAAAATTCGATGTTTGTGATCTTTGAAACCGCCTGCATGGCTCCCTCCCCGGCTAACGGCATGATATTGGCCGGCAGGTAAAAGAATATACCCACTGCGATCAGGACAGCGCTGATCAGTATCATGATGATGCGCAGCCCCATATTTTCCACAGGCGGCAGCAAGCCCACCAGATAATTGCAAAGGGTAGTAAATTTGCCGAACACAATACCCGCAGCGATTTGCAGCAAATTCGCCATTTTAAAGTCTTTTCGCAGCAGTGCTATTTGAAGAAGCACAAGACATGCATGAAAAAGAATCGTGGCGTTTCCCATTTCCATTCCGAATACACAGGTAATGGTATATGGAATGGAGCTTACGGGCGACACCCCCAGATTAGATTTCACAGAGATGGATATCCCCATCGTCATGATGAAAAGCCCGAAAAAATAGATAATAATTCTTCTCCCCAGCGTTTTATCTTTTGACATTCTATTTCATTCACTCCTTTTATCTGACATAGCCCTCGCACAAATCTCCCACACCGGGCGGTGCAGGAGATTTGATCTGATACAAAATATTTATGCAGTCTTTATGGATACGAAAACATTTCCTGTCTTTCCGGCTTGTCACGCATATAATTTCCGTTTGTCCACCACTCTGACAGCCTTGCCCTCGCTTCTGGCAATGGTCTTGAGGTCCACCACCTTCACATCCACCTTGATGCCCAGCATGTTTTTCAGGCCTGTGGCCACTTCTTTTTCCTTCCGGGTGACAATCTTTTCCTTTTCCGCCGTATCTGCAGGCATGGCCGCCTGCATCTCCGGCGTCAGCTCCACCTGTACCTCGATGGTGTCGCTGTTGCCGATGCGGTCCACCACGATCTGGTAATTGGCCTGATAGCCCTGATTTAAGAGCACCGTCTCGATCTGAGAGGGGAAGACATTGACGCCCTTTACGATCATCATATCATCACTTCTGCCGGTGGGCTTATGCATGCGGATATGGGTGCGTCCGCAGGAGCATTTCTCACTGGTCAGGTAGCACAGATCTCTGGTGCGGTATCTGAGCAGCGGGAAGGCCTTTTTGGTAATGCAGGTGAAAACCAGCTCTCCGATCTCACCCTCGGGGAGCACTTCCCCGGTATCCGGATTGATAATCTCCGGAATAAAGTGGTCTTCCTGAATGTGCATGCCGCGCTGTTCCTCGCACTCAAAGGAAACCCCCGGTCCGGAAATCTCGGTCAGTCCGTAAATATCATAGGCCTTAATCCCCAGAGCCTCCTCGATATTATGCCGCATCTCTTCGGTCCAGGGCTCCGCGCCAAAAATACCCGCCTTCAGCTTGATCTTATCCTTAAGGCCCCTCTCCGCGATGGCCTCACCCAGGTTTGCGGCGTAGGATGGGGTACAGCACAAAATAGTGGAGCCCAGGTCTGTCATAAACTGCAGCTGACGCTCCGTATTGCCCGATGACATGGGCAGGGTCAGGCAACCCACTTTATGAGAGCCGCCATTTAAGCCTGGGCCGCCGGTGAACAGGCCATAACCGTAACAGACGTGGCACACGTCATCCTTTGTTCCTCCCGCAGCCACGATGGCACGGGCACAGCACTCATCCCAGATGTCAAGATCATCCTGTGTGTAAAAAGCCACCACTCTCTTGCCTGTGGTGCCGCTGGTGGACTGGATGCGCACACACTCCGAAAGCGGCACCCCCAAAAGCCCGTAAGGATACTGATCCTTCAGGTCATCCTTGGTGATGAAGGGAAGCTTCGCCAGGTCCTCAATCCCGTGAATGTCCTCCGGCGCCACGCCCGCGGCGTCCATTCTGTCGCGATAAAACTTCACGTTGTCGTACACATGCCTTACCTGTCTGACAAGGCGCTCGCTCTGCAGAGCTTTCAGCTGTTCCCGGGGCATCGTCTCGATTTCCGGCTGATAATAATTGTGCATTTGTATATTCTCCTTTTGATTTATCCTGATCGAAGTTCAATCCTTCATTTATACATATTCTGATGTCGATTATCCTGAAATGCAGTGCCTGAAATGTAATGACATTATTATACACGACTTCCTGTGAAAAGGAAACTCTAAATTTGCGGATTCCTGACATTTCAAAGCTTTGCGCTTTTCGTACTCTTAGCCCCCTTCGTTCCCTTATTGTCCCTGTAATAAGGCTCCGCCGCCTTAAACTTCTCATACACCTGCCCCTGATTGTTCAGCTGCCTGGCGTTGATCGTGTATCTGGCCACGAAACCGGTGAGCTTGGTCATGTACTCGTCGTAGGAGATGGTGCCCTCGGCCACTCCGGTCAGACCCTTTTCCCAGCTGGCTGTCAGGGTGGGCTCCAGCATCCGCTTCATGGAGCAGTCCACCACATCGTAAATCAGTTCGCCCAGTTGGGTGGGGGAGAGAATCTGTGTCTTTTTGTTCAGGTTCAGATATTCGTTTTTGACCAGCTTATTGAGGATTTCCGCCCGGGTGGCGCTGGTGCCGATGCCGCTGCCCTTGATCTGCGCCCTCAGTTCTTCGTCCTCGATGAGCTGCCCCGCGTTCTCCATGGCCAGGATCATGCTGCCGGAATTGTAGCGCTTGGGCGGGGAGGTCTCGCCGGTTTTGATGACGATGTCCTGAAGCGGCAGGGTCTGGCCCTTTCTCAGCTTCTGCAGCTGCTGCAATAACGAAGCATCACAGGCCGCATCAGCTAATTCTCCATTTGGCTCTTCTGCTCCCTGTCCGGATAGGAGCTGTGCTGACTCTTTCTGCCCTGATAAAGTCTGCGCCGGCCCTTTCTGTCCGGAAATAGCCTGTGCCCCTCCCTGTTCAGATATCGCCTGTGCAGACCCTCCCTGTGCAGGCAAGTTCTGCTCCCTCTCCTTAAAGAAGCTGTACTTCATCACCTTCAGGTAACCCTCGTCCACCAGGGTTTTGAAATTGCTGAAAAACTGCTCCGCTCCGATTGCCGTTGTCAGCGCGATCTTCTGATAGACCGCCGCCGGGTAAAAAATCGCCAGGAAACGGCGCACAATCACCTCGTAGACCTTCTGGGCTGTGGCGTTGACGCTGTTTAAGGCTCCCAGGCCCTGGCCCGTGGGGATGATGGCATAGTGATCGGTGATCTTTTTGTCATCCACATATCGGGTGCGGGACAGATTCTGATAAGCTTTGGCGTTTAAAATCTGTTCGGCGTACTCTCTGCCGTGGACATAGTTGCGCAGGCCATTCAGGTTGCGGGTGATTTCCTTGGCTACGGCGGTGGAAAGTACTCTGGCGTCGGTTCTGGGGTAGGTGACCAGTTTTTTCTCATACAGCTCCTGGACAATTTTCAGGGTGTCCGCAGGACTGATCTTGAAAAAGCGGGAACAGTCGTTCTGCAACTCCGCCAGATTATATAAAAGAGGAGGATTTTTGTTCTCCTTCTTTTTTTCCACGTTAAGAAGGGTGACCTGGCCGTTGGCCTGAGAAAGAAGTTCAGCGGCGAAGGCGTTGGCCGTTTGTTCCTCCTTGAAGCCGTTTTCCTTGTACAGAGCCGGGGACTGGAAATATTTGCTGCCCTCCACGGCCTTCCACTCGCCCTCCAGGATCTGGCCGCCGATCTCAAACTGGTCCATAAGGCGGTAAAAGGAGGTCTTCTGAAAGGAGCGGATCTCACGCTCCCGGTTCACCACCATGCCAAGGACGCAGGTCATGACCCGGCCCACGCTGATCACGCCCTTCTGAGTACCCAGATAGCGTTTGACAGAATCCCCGTATTTCAGGGTCAGAACACGGGAAAAATTGATGCCCATGAGGTAGTCCTCGATGGCTCTCAGATAGGCGGCCTGGGCCAGATCGTCATAGGCGGACAGATCCTTTGCCTCCCGGATGCCCCTCAGAATTTCCTCCTCGGTCTGGGAATCAATCCACACCCGCTTCTGCTCCTTGCCCTGCACGTTTGCGGTCTGGGCCACCAGCCGGTAGATGTACTCTCCCTCCCGCCCGGAGTCGGTGCACACATAAATGGTGTCCACATCCTTCCGGTTCAGAATGCCGGAGACGATCTGGAACTGGCCTTTGACTCCGTCGATGACCTCATAGCGGTATGTTTGCGGGATGAAGGGCAGGGTATCCAGGGACCAGCGCTTATATTTGGGATCATAGGCCTCAGGATAACTCATGGTCACCAGGTGCCCTACGCACCAGGTGACCACGTAATGTTCACTCTCCATATAGCCGTTGCCCTGCCGCATCTGTTCCTTTAATGCCTTGGCGAATTCCCTCGCCACGCTGGGCTTTTCCGCGATAAAAACTTTTTTTGACATAATCTCCTGTTATTTCCGCTTACGAGCACACCCGAAAGGCGTACCCTGTGCAGACTCAAAGCGTCATTTTCCACATTTTCCGAAACCCGTGAAAAATAACCTATTTCCTGGTAATATATCCCTGTGCTGTCAGCAGCTCCGCGCAGAGCACCGCTCCGCCCGCCGCGCCGCGGATGGTGTTGTGGGAAAGGCCCACAAACTTGTAATCGTACACCTTATCCTCCCGCAGGCGTCCGATGCTGATGCCCATGCCATTCTCGTAGTCCACATCCAGTCTGACCTGGGGACGATCCGGTTCCTCCATGTAGCGGATAAACTGCTTCGGCGCGCTTGGGAGGTTGAGTTCCTGGGGAGCACCGCTGAAGCTGTTCAGCTTCTCAATGAGCTGCTCTTTGGTAGGTTTCTGTCTGAATTTCACAAAAACAGCCGCAGTATGGCCGTTCAGCACAGGTACGCGGATGCACTGGCAGGTGATCAGCGGGCTCTCAGCCGGTTTGATCACGCCGTCCTCCACCTTGCCCCAGAGACGCAGCGGCTCCATTTCACTCTTCTCTTCCTCGCCGCTGATAAAAGGAATGATATTGCCCTCCATCTCGGGCCATTCCTTAAAGGTCTTGCCGGCACCGGAAATGGCCTGATATGTAGTGGCCACCACCTCGTAGGGCTCAAATTCCTTCCATGCGGTCAGTACCGGGGCATAGGACTGAATGGAGCAGTTGGGCTTCACAGCGATAAAGCCTCTCTGAGTACCCAGTCTTTTTTTCTGAAAGGGAATCACATGCATGTGCTCCGGATTGATCTCCGGCACGCACATGGGCACATCCGGCGTCCAGCGATGAGCGGAATTATTGGAAACTACCGGCACCTCTTCCTTCGCATAAGCGTCCTCGATGGCCCGGATCTCCTCCTTGCCCAGGTTCATGGCACTGAACACAAAATCCACCTGAGAGGCCACTTCCTTCCTCTGGCTGGTCACATCGTACACAGGCAGCTCCTTCACCGACTCCGGGATGGGGGTCGTCATCTTCCAGCGCCCCTCCACCGCCTGCGCGTAGGTCTTGCCTGCGCTCCTGCCGGACGCTGCCACACAGACTACTTCAAACCAGGGATGATTCTCCAGCAGTGTAATAAATCTCTGCCCCACCATACCGGTGGCACCCAGAATGCCGACTCTCAATTTCTCATTCATTTCCATAATTTTACTCCTCTCAAAAACAATGCTGATTATAAGCTTTTTTACATATAGTAAACGACTTCCCTATTCACACTCCAGATACCTCTTATACTTCTCCAGCACCTCCCGCATGGCCTCATGCCCCGGCGCCCCGATGGTCAGTCTCTTCTCCACGCAGGTTTTCAGGCTGATCGCGTCATAGATATCTTCCTCAAACTTATCACAGAATCCCTTCAGCTCCTCAAGGCTCAGTTCGTCAATGGAAGCCTGTTTTTCAATGCAGTACAGCACCAGTCTCCCGATAATCCCATGGGCGTCCCGGAAAGGAACTCCCTTGCCCACCAGATAATCCGCGGCATCGGTAGCGTTGGTAAAACCATTCTTTGCACTTCTCTCCATCACATCCTCACGGAATCTCATGGTATTAATCATACCGGTAAACAGGGTCAGGCAGCTCTCCACCGTCTCAATGGCGTCGAAGGTCTGCTCCTTATCCTCCTGCATGTCCTTATTGTACGCTAACGGCAACCCCTTCATGGTGGTCAGCATTCCCATTAAGGAGCCATATACCCGGCCGGTCTTGCCCCGGACAAGCTCCGCGATGTCCGGATTTTTTTTCTGCGGCATGATGCTGCTGCCGGTGGAATAAGCGTCGTCCATCTCCACAAAGCGGTACTCGTCGCTGTTCCAGAGAATAATCTCCTCGCAGAAACGGCTTAAATGCATCATAATCATGGAAAGGGCGCTCAGATACTCGATCACATAATCCCGGTCGGAAACCGAATCCATGCTGTTGAGCGTGGGGCCGTAGAAATCCAGAAGCTGCGCGGTATATTCCCTGTCCAGAGGATAGGTGGTGCCCGCCAGTGCTCCCGCTCCCAGAGGGCAGTAATTCATCCGCTCATAAATATCATGCATCCGGCTCCTGTCCCGCCTGAACATCTCAAAATAAGCGCCGAAGTGGTGCGCCAGAGTCACCGGCTGCGCCTTCTGTAAATGGGTAAAGCCCGGCATATAGGTATCCAGGTTCTCCTCCATCTTCTGATACAGTACGGTCAGAAGATCCTTTAAAAGTGCGTCCGTATGCTTCACATGGTTGCGCACATACATCCGCATGTCCAGCGCCACCTGATCATTGCGGCTGCGCCCGGTGTGCAGCTTCTTGCCCGCTTCTCCGATGCGATCGATCAGATTGGCCTCCACAAAGCTGTGGACGTCCTCATACCGGGAAGTAATGGCAAGCTCTCCCGCCTCCACATCCCGCAGAATGGATTGCAGGCCGCTGATAATACTGTCACGCTCCGCCTCCGTCACAACGCCCTGTCTGGCCAGCATGGTGACATGGGCGATGCTCCCCCTGATATCCTCATGCAGCAGCTTCTGATCAAAGCCAATCGAAGCGTTAAAATCATATACGAGCTGATCGGTCTGTTTGGTAAACCTGCCGCCCCACAACTGTGCCATGTTTTTCCTCCTATATGGATATGTCCGCTGATGCGCAGACATCAAAATATATGTAAAATCAATGGTATGCTGAAAACACCTTTATAATAAAACTTCGCCTATCATAGCATATATTATTTTTGTTTGCAAGAATGGTTTTCAGGGAATCATTTTCGATGTAACCATTTTAGAACGTAAGCTCTGCAAAATTTCCTCGG
>JAJPYH010000232.1 GCA_021205045.1 Lachnospiraceae bacterium
TGGCTTACTGCTGATCTGATCGAACGACCCTTTTGCTGACTAACACCAAAAATATATAGCAAAACAGCAATAAAAGATATCCTGTGATACACCACCTCTCAATAATACAGGCAATCATCAAAAGAGGAGCCAGAAAGCCTATTACTCTCATTACCCGAAAAAACTTTATCCATCGTCCCATTCCCTGGTCTTCCAATTCCTTCCGGGATATTCCAAAAACTTTCTTTTCCGAGCGCTCAGCAATATTGATGTTCATCGTCAGGAACAGACTGACAATTGTGATCAGAACGCCGAGGTTATTACTTAAAACCTGGAATGCATTGTCGTAGTGCAAACCAGCCCACCTTGCGCAATCCCGAATACATTCATACACTGCCGTGGCCCAGTTCCATGTAATCTTCTGATCATGCACAAAATCAAGTACCAGTCCCGGCAAAAGCAGGAAAATCGCCATCAGTATCGAATTTATGTATCGTCTCAACTTTTTGACGTTCACGCCCATCGTTTTTTCGTTTCCCTTCACAATTCGTCCGTTTCAGATCATTTTACTGAGTATAGCACAAAAAATGTCGGAATGTAGCCGTTATCCCGACTTTTTGTTATTTTTTTGAAATAAAAATTTGTCATTTTGTTCTATTTTTACCTTTTCATGTTCTTTAAAGACTTTTCATTCAAAAAACACCAGATTTTTTGGAAGAGCCTATAATTCTCTCCATCTCCACAATCAGATGGACTTTGAATACTTTGCCAAGGCAATCCCTGTCCCTTGTTCCATTCAGTGGATAAGGATAGCATCCTTTCTGTAGTCCCAGTCCTTCACTTCATTTATAAAAATAGATTTCTCCGAAAAATTGCACAGAGCAAGCGGCTGCAATGTATCATGCATCGTAATCATTCTTTTTTACACTATGCCTTCCCTATATGATCAAACTGCTTCTCCCATTCCACCGGAAGAATCCAGAGTCTATCCATTATTTTGTGCGTCGTCTTCTTTTATGATTTGCCAAAATTCTCTTTCTCCACAGTTTTCCCCTTTTGCCGCAATGAGTTCCTATGTAATCCCGTCTTTTCGCAGTAATGCGATTCTGCTCATGAACTCTGGCTGCGTATAAATTCTTCTGCTCTATGCAGCTTTTTCGAGTTTTTCTGAGAGCATCACATTTCCTGCAGCATTCCTGATGCTTCCTCTTCAATTCCGGGGAATTGTTGCTCTTGATCTGATGTGCAAGAGAATCTATTTTCTTTTGCTCTTTATTAATCATTATTGTCAGCTGGTGTTCGTATTCACGAAGATTCTTTAATTCCTGATAAAGCTGATCCGCCAGCATAAAAGACGCATAGTGAAGATTGATGTAATAATAAAAGTCAAGCTTTGCCCTGTTCGTTTCCCAGCGCTGACCGATTTTCCTCTCAGAATCTCTGGCTTTATTCAGAATTTCGTCGGCGATCCTGATCGTCTGCTCATCCAGCTTTCTGTTATAGGTATTCATCATGCCGGAAATCTGATCAACATTATCATAAATCTGTCTGACTATGGGGCGATACTCTGAGGTAACCTGATTGTAAATACTGCTTCGATACTCCCGATCCCGCAGGTTAGGAATATAAATATCCCTGTTTGCCTCTCTCCACTTCTTCTCGGCTCGTACAGACGAAACATACGAAATGACTAAAATGATGAGTATTACAGCGATGAAAATCGCAACTTTAATAATGAACTGGTTCAACGCTTCTCCCTCTCATTTCCACTTATTTATTTTAGATACATCGTTAGATAACTGAATATATTCTTCAAAGGAAACAGTTGGGTCATATTTCATCATATCCTGAACAACTCCACAGACGCTCAGCACAGCATCATCACTCAGCCTGTCCATATTTTCTCCCAGTTTTCTCAGAGTGAAAAGCAAAACCTCATGACGATCTACCCCCTCTTTGAAAACCTGAGTAAGGAAGGATCGATAAAGTCCGCATTTCATCTCATTTTCTCTGACCGCATTGATATAATACCTGTCCATGCTCCGCAGGCCGTCATTCACTCTACGGTCAATCTCGCGAATCATGACCTGTCCATAATAATCCAGGCGGCTGCTATGATCCAGATATGATCTTTCCATATTGTCAAGCGTTTCCTGAAAATGTTTCTCAAGGTATAGCTGCGCTATCCGTTCCTGCTGCTGAATCCTCGCAAGCTCCACGGATGTACGCATGCGCACCTCCTCCATGTGCGTACAGTATTTCACAACATCCGCCCGATACTTTAATTCCCGGATCATGCCAAATGTCTGGAACGCATTATCCACGGTATGCGCAATGATACTCACCGGTTCATGGTCCAGCAAAAGATGGGCAACCTCCATCGCATTCTCAAAGTGACCGATCTTTTTGGGCGGCATGTATTCCGCAACTGTCTGTACTACAGGGACGAGCTCATAATCCATGGTTTTGTCCTCCGTTTTGCAACCTGCAGATTTACTGCAAACAAAAAGAACCAATTACGGTTCTCTTTTATCATGCAGACACTCTTAACCCTCATCATTCACGCCCGAAAGCCCGGACAGCAAACCAGTCATTTTCAAAGAGGCCTGACTCATCCACCAAAATAGAGTCATTCAAGTTCAGCTGGTAAAAGCAGCTGTCTGTCTCACTGATCTCTTCAGACGCATATGGCCGCGGCACTACCTCCGCCGCGTAATCTCTTATCCCCGCCATGCTATAGCTTACTGTTTTCATAATGGTATGTCCCTCTTTCTAAAAATTTATTTGCCGTCCTTCGTATAATAAAGTTCGATCAATCCATGTTCCTTACCTGTCATTGTCTTCGATTTGAGCAATTCTCAATGAACTTTTTCATCATCATTGAAATCTGCAATTCTCTTTGACAGCAGCATTTTGGAGGTGTATAAATATGGTCTCTTCAGTTATCTCATCATTTGATTTCTTTTGCGTCATAGTCTGTCTCCAAGTCAATATTTTTTACACGTTGTAGTGAACAGCGAATATAATTTGTCGTTCACTATACCGATGCTTTCACTTCACCCCTTCAAAATGTTTCTGAAGTTCCTTAACAAATATTTCAGAATACTTGTTGCGTTGCATTTCTTTATCCGTATATTTTCGGAAGGAAACCTCGCCGTCCACATCACAATAATATTCAATTCTGGACATCTGCTGCTCAACCGCCTGAATGTCATGGGAGACTTCGGAGATTCCGTCAACATCTTTTTTCTTTTTGAGATCAATCTTCCCAATCTCATTTCCATTCTGTGAGACTTTCAAATGGTCTTGATGCGGAGTGACCGACATACCAGGCATTATCTTAAGAATATCATTTAATTCATCTGCCGCAGGTGTTACTACATATGCCGTATGCACAGCGTTATTTACGGTATCAGATATCTGTCGCATCAGAACCGCACCTTTCATGTTAGAACATAATTGTCCTGCCTTAAACTCTTCTAACATATCTACAAGATTTTCATCACAATTCTGTAACTGACGGTTCTCCATTAACCGTTCATATTTCTTTTTTACCTTTTCAGTCTTCTCACAAAAAGCCTTCTCTCCTTTGCATGAATAGCATCCACCACGCTTGTACTTCCCGTTATTTACCCTCTCCGGATTGGGCTTTACTATATCATGGCTTGATTTATATGCATCCCAATATTCTTCAAAGAACAGCACCTGATCCTGATTCAAGGACAGGGTGCCATTCTCATCCACATCATACATTTCATGAAAGATATAGATAAGTTCTTTTATATCTATGATAAGTTCTGACAGTTGTTTGCGAATTAGCTTATATGCTCTCTTCTCCTTCTGTCTGGATGGAAGATGAACCTGAAGCAAGTAAAAAATATATGCGGCCAGGTAGCTTATCGCAATGTTATATAGTGTCTTGTCACCATTAGCGTCATATAAGAGAAAAGAAAAATATTTTTCCGGCAACAGCAAAGGAGCATCACAGTATTTGATAATTAGTAAAATTGCAAATGCTAAGACTAAGGTAAGCATTGCCAGTATTTTATTTCTTTGTGGGAACATCTTAACACAGATCCAATTACGAATTTTTGTCAAGCCGTCCTTCAAGGAAACAATTATCTTTAATTTTTTGAAGCTCATTAATTTGTGTTCCCATTTAACGATCCTTGTGATGGATAGAAAAAATGTCGTCTTGACAAACGCATCCACATCTTCTCTCTTGTTCGATATCACATGCAGTCATTCTGCTTTGCCAAGTGTCTTATCTTCATAAATTCCTTATTGAAATCTTCACGGCATCCTCTCAAAGCATCAACCCAATCTTGATATTCCCGATTCCTCCCATGGTTTTCGTTATACTCTTCCAAGATCAGTCTGCACTTTTCAAGAGCCACGTTCGCCCCAATACAAGGCTCTGTATACGGGAGCAACAGCTCTATATTTTTCTTTAGCATTTCATATTTGTCAGTTTCCAAAGTATTGTCAGGCAAAGCATCTATTAACCTGATCATGGCATGAACAGTTTTTGTCAAGGCTTTAAGATACATCGCAGTTTCTGGATAAATCTCTCTTTCATCCCACTTATAATTAGGCAGAATCCGAAATAACTCACTTTCTGCCCTCCCAGTTAAATTCATATAGGTAGCATTTAAATCCTGTAATTCTTCTTCAAACATATAACGTCTCCATTTCTATGTCTTAAGTGACTACAATTTCAAAAATATAGTCAGATACCCAACAGTAATAGGGTTACATTACATTCATTTCAAGTCTATGAGATTCATTCTCTATTGTCAAGTTCTTTCTTAAGTCAGGTTTGGGTTTATTATTAGGGAAGCGCTGATTAAAGCAGCATTTCCCTAGAATTACCACTGTATTAAGTTGCAATCCTAGCAGATATTCTACAGCTCTACACTCGCAATCCTCGGCTCAAAGCAGCAACAAGGCCTCATGCACACAATCCTCACCCCACTGGATCTCTGTGGACCAACCTTCATAAATGTCGCTAGAACAGTAGTATCACCGCCAAGACCAAGCGCGCCAACATGAGATTCATTAACCCTGCGGGTGATTTCCCGCTCCATCTCAGACTGCCTGTCATATCTTCCATCCACCAGTGCCTGAAGCATCAGCGATGAAGCTTCGTAGTGCGAGCGTCCGATCCCGACAGCCAGTGTGCACGGAGTGCAGCCAAGCTGCGCCGTAGATTCCGTTGCCCACTCCACTATCTGATCTATGACCGGTTCAACCTTATGCTTATGGAATACGCGGTGTGTGTGGGCACGGATCGCAGGACCGCCGCCGAACATCAACACATAAACTCTTAATACATCTTCGTCTGTGCTTCGAAGCAGTATCGAAGCCGCATCCAGCATTCCAGAATCCTCGTACATTCCTTCCGACTGCGCAATACGCTGCAAATCGTTACCTTTTACAGCCATGGGTCTGCCTGGAAGTGTTCTTAAGCCCTGCCGGATGCCCTCCTTGATTGATTCAATCACAGTTCCCGTCACAGCTGCATTCGGGCCTGCTTCAATGACCACATGGGGAATACCGGTGTCATCGCACAGGGGGCTGCGATTTTTCTCCGCCACCTCCGCATTTTCCAAGACTGTCTCCAGTACCCACCGTGCTTTGTCATCCGTTTCCGACCGGATCGCTTCTCTGTAAGCTTCTTTCTTGTCTAACGTAAATGTTGATCCTGACCGTACGAGCGCATCGCAGACCTTATCAACTACATTCTGATTATATTCCATCTGCGACACCTCACTTCAATAGATGCTCTCATTATGTGCTGCAGCGATGATTGCCGGATAATCCTTCACTTTTAACTCATACAATGCTTCCATGCCAAGCTCCGGAAAAGCCACAAGCCTCTGCTCCAGTGTGTTGTTCCCAAGCAATGCTGTAACCGGCGGAATAACAGCATACACCGCATTCTGCTCATCCAGCATTTTAATAGTATCCTTACCAATCTCTCCCTTGCCCAGATGAAGCTTCACTCCGGCCTTCGAAAGGGTATCAAAGCTTCCCTCAATCTCTAGTTTATTGCTGGATGTAGGACCAACTCCGGCAGGACTTACCGCTGTATGAAAAATCACACTGCCCTGCAGATGAATATCCATATTTGCTATTTCACCAGTTTTAATCAGATTGCAGACCTTTGGAAGCACCGCGTCTCTGCCACAGTATATGTAGCCTGAAATCAGTACCTGATCGCCAATATGCAGGTCTCTTACGGTTTTCTCAGTGATCGGTGTTAATATTTTCATCTCCTACTCTACTCCTATCTTTAAACCACACTATTGCCGCAGACAATATCAGTGTAAAAACACAAACAAAAATCGACAGCATATACGGCGCAGCAATGTTATCATCTGCTCCTCTTAGGCAATAAACTTCCTTTAGAATCTTCCATACAAAAGGTTGCAGGACATATACAAACATGGAGTACTTCTTTCCGTTTGATTTTTATTAAGACAATGATCTTCTATATACACATCTTCCGTCTTTAATAGTTTCAAGCACTTTTATATTCTTAATTTCTAAAGGATCAACATCAAACGGAGATTGATCCAGAATTACCAGATCGGCTCTTTTCCCCACCTTAATGCTCCCTTTCCTGTCCTCTTCAAAATATTCATATGCTCCGCCAATTGTTGCAGCTTTTACAGCATCAAATACCGATACTTTCTGATCAGGGCCAATCTCTTTGCCGCTGCGGCTTATCCGGTTCACGGCACACCAGATGGAGTGCAGCATATCCGGCTTTGTAACAGGGGCATCCTGATGAAAATTGACGACAATTCCTCTGTCAAGAGCATCTTTTACCGGGCTGATATGATTTCCACGTTTTTCGCCAAAATTTCTCATGTGGACATCACCCCAGTACCAGACATGGCCCACAAAAATTGACGCAATCATATTCAATTTCGCCATCCGGTCAAGCTGGTCAACAATATATGTAAGCATTGCTATACAGTTCTTCTCTTGTATTCCCTGCAACGAAACCTGTAAACACTACGTTCTCTCCTGCAACCTTCTTAATCTTACGGGTAAATTCATCTGTGTCTGATGACCCACCGGCAATAACCAGCTTTTTGTCTGTTTTCAGTTGCTTATAAGCTTCCACCAAATATCTAATCCCTTTTTCTGGAACGACTAGTCCAAGGAAAAGGATGTGAATTTGTCAAGATAGGAACAAAAGAAAATTTTCACTCCACAACCCAAATACCTCTCATTAGGGCAAAAAAAGGACTTCCACATCTCGGTAGCAGTCCTTTTGGTTCATATACCTTTTTATTCTGTTGTCCAATCAATACATATTAGTTGAGTCCTCAAAGGGGTTCCATTAGGTATTAGCGTTTATCCCCTTGTAGCAAAGGAAATATCATTTATCTTTAAAGTCATTCTTTTTATAGG
>JAJPYH010000238.1 GCA_021205045.1 Lachnospiraceae bacterium
GTATAGCACAAAAGCCATTATTTGGCCAGTTATTTATTTTATGTTATACTAGTGTGCTAATGTACTTGTGAGGTACATTTTAAATTTTTTACGTTTCACTTGACATATTATAAAGGATAGTGTATTTTTATTTTAAGTCTAACGTCTAAATCAATAGACGATATGAGAAGAGGAATTTTTCGGAGGTGTAAGATGTTTCATAAACGAAAATCGGCATTTGTGCTGGCATTGATTATTGTATTACTGTTGTACTTTGTTCCGATTCCGGTTTATATTAGCAAAACGGTTCCCGGAACCTGCTTTACTTTAGAATCTGATTATACAGAGCAGGTCAGCATCAGTATAAAAGGGTTTTATTTAAAATACCTGATAAAAGAGGATGTTTTTGCAGGAAATCTGACTGCTTCCAATCTCTCTCTTACAAATGAAAGAATGCTCAAGTGCACATTATACAAGTATCCTTCCTCCGAAAGAAAGAACTCTGTCCGATATGGTACGGTTACATATTATTCTTCCACAGAAAATGAAATTATTCTTCTGGGGTACGTTATGGAAAAGGATACATTTTCCAGTCTGCTTATTCAATACACGGGAGATGACGGGAAAATGTATATAGCGGCACCTGCAGAAGATTATGATTCGGCAATTAGTATCTATAATGACTTTTAAACGGCGGGCTACGCTGACTGACAACAACGCAGCGGATGGCGGTATAGGTAGTGCTTCAATTAAAACTATGATTGAGACGGTACACTGGAGACAGTGAAAAAGGAATAGCTGATAAAGGGGGAAATCCCGGGATATGAAAGGAGGTACGGCTATAATGAAGAATAAAGAAAAACTTTGCATTCTCTGCCTGGCATGTGGCATCGGATTATCTGCATGCGGCGAGGCACCGGACGCCGCCGTGGAGAAGAATTCCAACAATGCAATCATTTTTTCGGAAGAGGAGGTAGACGCGGCCAGGCAGGTGATCTGGAGATACAATGACGAAAATGACGAGTCTGTTACTGATTATAGAATATATCAGATATTCTATTCAGAAACAAAGTATGATGAGGAGAAACAGACATCGGGGTATCTTAAAGAGTATTATTCTCAGGGATATCAGGAAGGAAACGTCATTTATCTTACGCAGGATATCGTGTGGATTCTTGACGAAGCAGTGGAAGGTGACTGGCCGGAAATGGATTCCTATCCTGACTGGGGCTACTGGCTTGCCAGGGACGATGCGGATTCTGAATGGGAGATTGTTGGAACAGGCTATTGATGGAGGAAGAACGTCTGATGGGAAGAGTGGATTCAAAGGAAATAGGAACCAGGCAGCAGCAGATCATGCAGTGTATATGGGAAGCGGGAGGCCGCAGTACGGTTCCGGAGATCATTGAACGCCTGGAGAGGAAAGCAGGGATCCGTCTGACGAGACAGGCAGTCAATACCTTTCTGCTGATTCTGATGGAAAAAGGGTTTCTCGCTCAGGGGCCGAAGGAGGGAAAGGCATATATTTACATTGCGCTGATCAGTGAGGACGAGTTTCGCCGCAGTGAGCTTGAGCGGATCGAAAAGCTCACATACGGGGGATCACCGAGCGCTCTGGTGGCCACCATGTTAGAGACGGAGATATCGGATGAGGAACTGAAGAAAATCAAAAGGCTGATGGATCAGTTATGATGATGATGGAAAAAATAATCATATGGGTACTGATTGCAGCTCTTTCCGGAAGTCTGATGTACTATCTGTGGAAGGCATTTTCCAGGCTGTGGGAGAAAGAGGAATATCTGTGCGCCGCTTATACGATACTGCATCTGATTGCGGGGATGTATCTGCTGGTAATCCCGGTTGGGATGATTTATATGCACTGGATTGTGCTGGTTCCTCACTCTGTTTCCTGGGGAGAAACGCCTTCTGAGGTGAAGATCGTACTGGGGATTCTGTCACTGATATGGCTGATCGGGGCAGTTGTCCGGCTATGCGGATATGTCCGGCTGTACAAGGTGCACGGCAGATTGCTGGAGGACGCTGTACCGGCACCGGCATGGATGCAGTCCGCTGCAGCTGAGGCGGCTCAAATTGTGGGAATACAGCGAAAGGTTTCGGTATACTTATGTGAAAATATTCTCACAGCGGAACTGGGAACAGGGCTGACGCCCAGGATTTATCTGCCGGACGCGGAGTACACTGAGCAACAGGTGAAGATCATTATCATGCATGAGCTGACACATTACCGATATGGAGATCATCTGATCCGCATGCTGAGCGTCCTTATGGAATCCGTATACTGGTTTCATCCGGCTGTCCGGAAATTGAATGGGGAAGTCATTCATTGGGATGAGCTGCATTGTGACTTCTGTGTTTGTGAGAAGATGGGAGAGCAGTGTACGGAATATGCCAGAACCCTGTATTATATGTGCGAGTTTTATGTCAGTCACAAAGGAAATGCCAGTGAAAAGGAACCGGCGTTGATTGGATTTGAGGGAGAGGGAAAAGTGGAAGAACGGGTTCGTAAGATTTTACAATATCACAAAAACGGATTGCAAAGATCAAAATGGGCAGTGTGGATGCTGGCAGTTCTGTATCTGGCGGCGGGAGGCGTGACTGCTCTGGCGGCGCAGGACGGGGTTGAGCACATTTACGGGGAAATTACCGACAGATATATTGTTGCAACAGAAGTGGAAGAAGCAGAAATGTATCTGGAGATATATACTTATACGACGGATATTCTCATTGAGACTGACGAGACGGCGCTGCCGCAGGCTGCTTCATCGGGGGTTATCAGTGTTACAGTGTCAGGCAATTCCGATGCGGAGACAGGCTATTTTCGTGCCTCCAAAGGGGATATTGTTTCCCTGCTGGTATCCTGCGACCCTTCCAATATTTCCATCAATGTAGGACTCAAAAAGTCAGATAAATCCGTGCAATATGTATATAGCTCGGGAGACATCTATAGTAGTTTTGAAATTGCGTCAACGGGGTATTATACAGTTTATTTTCAAAATGATACCTCTGCGGAGGTGGAGATTACCGGCTATTATTCGACAGCATCTGCGGAATAGTTAAAGGAACCTTTATTATGACTTTTTATGAAAAGACCAGGTCTGCATACCAATGTGCAGACCTGGTCTTTTAACCGAACCCATTTAGAAAGCATCGTCTTACAAGTTAAACTCTTTATATAGCTGTTTTCGGTAATCCGCATCCGCAGCCATTCTGACAATTTCGCTTTCTCTGCCGTTTTCCTGTAACTTTGTAATCAGCGTCGTCACCCTCGTCTCGCCTTCTTCCCGGCCTTCTTCCCGGCCTTCTTCCCGGCCTTCTTCCCGGCCTTCTTCCCGGCCCTCACTTCTGGCCTCATCTCTTTCATCCTCAAGCCACCATTCCGATGCCATATATCCGTCCTCCATTGCTCCGATTTTTTCAGATCCTGAACCTTCTGATACATTTCCCTGATTCTTTCGTCCGTATAAGAAGAAACATCCTGGCTGGTATTGTCCTTCACAAACTTTGTAAATTCGATTAATTCCGGTTCCACTTCCATATCATTCGTCCCTTTCGTGTTTAAAAATACTGTACACATTCCATCCTGCAGTATCAGCTCAGGAGCCTCGTCACAGCGATTTCTGAAGGTATAGCGATATTTGCCAAGGCCGAACAGATCAAAATCACAAATGAAAATGATGTAGCTCTCCGGCAGCTTTTCGAAACCCTGTTCTCCCTGATTGAGTAACGGCGAGTCATCTCTTGCCTTGTAAAAGCGGGTTCGTCTGGGCAGATCCTTTACCCTTTTGCGCTGCATCTCCACGTCGAAGAAACGGCCCTCATCATCAATGACAATAAAGTCAAGCCGGACGCCTCTTTTGCCTGCAGGCCCGGGCTGCTCCTTTTCCCCTTCCTTCCACCGTATTTCCTTAATATGGATACCCAGCGTAATCTCAATAATGGACTTGCATGTCTGAATATCTCTGGTGGCAATGCCAAACATATAATTATCCATCAGGCACAGTTCAGAAAAAGGCTTACTGCCTTTTTCCGCTTTCTCTTTGGTGGGGGCATGAATTGCTATTTCTGAGTTCATCTCCTCACCTCCTAAATTTAACAGAATCCTCGTTTTTCTTCAATTGCTGTATTGAGATAATCGACCGCAGATTCTGCACTTGTTCGCGGATGTGAGGAGTATAACATAATTTTCTGTCGAAGTGGGACGATATACCGTCTTTTCTATAAAACTTTTATGAAATTTTCGCTTATCGTAAATTACTGAGAATATTGGCAGGAGTCTCAGAGAAACGCATCATACCACTTCATAATGGACTGGTCATCGTTCTGATAAAGGTTATCCCCCAGAATGTAGTCCAGAATCTCCTCCTGAGCGTAGGTCAGTTCATTTCTGCGGTTGACGTTTTTGGGATCCAGCTTGGTGTAGGCCAGCATTTCGATGGCGTGGATGCAGAAGGCTGATGCGCTCAGCATATCATTTCTGTTTTTCTGGCGGATGGCTCTGGCTACCTCGCTTCCGGCGTTGCCGATCTGTTTGCCGATGGGCATGTCCCACCATTTCAGATATTCACCCATTTTTTGACGACCTCCGTGATTTTCTGCCTTGCAGCCGGGTCAGCGACATACCGCCCGGCCCTGGGATAACCGGCTTCCCGGTTGCGGGGCGGATTGATCAGGGAATCGAATTCGATTTCCCCGTCCTCCCAGATATTCAATCCGTACAGGCTTTTCTGCGAGGAGCCCTGTGTCAGCAGGAGCGCTTCCAGGTCAGCGTGCATCTCGGCGTTGACGGCCAGAAGCCCTCTGTCAATATCGGCGACACATTTGATCATATCATCAAAAAACAGGTGGGATTCGATGTGCATCAGTTCGTCCAGAGTGATTTTTTTGTTTAAAATCTGCATAAATAGAACTCCTCGTATAATAAGTGTATAGTTAGCAGTTCCTTAGTACCTGTCTGTCGGTTGATAACTTATACATTCTGCACCGGCTGATAAGCGAATCGCAGTTTTTAAAAGTCCCGCTGAAGCCTGGTGATGCCCGCGTAAACAGACATGCATATCAGTTATTATAATAACTGTTCTATCTGAGAAAAATCAATAAACAGATCCTCATAAATATGAACCTTAATCGTTGAATCGAAGGTATACGGGATATTAAGCGCCTCTTCCTCGAAATAATTGACAACAACGCGTCTTCGGCGGGGATCTACGATCCAGTATTCCCGGACTCCGGCGTTTTTGTAATAATAGAGCTTGCGGATATAATCGTCGGAGGCGTTGCCAGGGGAGACGATTTCGATAATAAAGTCCGGTGCGCCGTTGCAGCGTTTTCCATCCAGCTTGGATTTATCGCAGATGATCATAATGTCCGGCTGAACAATGGTAAGAGGGCTGTCGCTCAGTTTTACATCAAATGGGGCGTGGAATACACGGCAGGAGCCCTTTTGGCTGCGGATATAGTTGTTGAGTGCGGTGGTCAGCTCCGTGGATATGGTCTGGTGATCCTGGGACGGACTGGCCATATCATAAATGACGCCGTCAAAGACTTCTACGCGTCTGTCTTCAGGAAGCGTCTCATATTGCTCCAGGGTAATAAGGCTGGGTTTTGGCTGTGCTGCAGGCATAGGCCTTTCTCCTTTCCGTTTTGAAAAAAGAAGCGCACCAGAAAGTGCGCCTCAAGAAGTGAGATTGTACTCGCATTTATCTTTTGTTGGAGATGACTTCATTATACTTGATTCTGAAACCTTGTCAAGGACTTTAGACTATCTCCCGGTCTCGTGAAAGAATTTACAAATAATTTACAGTGTGCTAAGATAGACAGGTCACAGAACGCACATAACCGGTACAGATGAAAAAGAACTGTGAATTCAGGCTTCATCTGTCAGGATGTGATTGCAATATGATTGAATTTGAGCGTATCAGCGTATTACGGAAGGAAGTTGAGAAAATAATGTACCATCATACCGCAGCCCCGCAGCAGAAGGACTTTTCCCAGGGGAAAATCTGGAGGATTATCACCGAGCAGGCGGTGCCGTTGACCATCGCGCAGCTGATCCATCTTTTGTATAATGTGGTGGACCGGATTTATATCGGGCATCTGCCCCAGGTTGGCAGTCTGGCGCTGACGGGGGTGGGGCTGACCTTTCCCTTCAGCACCTTTATTCTGGCCTTCGCCAATCTGTTCGGGACGGGCGGCACGCCTCTGTTTTCCATCGCCAGGGGCGCGGGGCAGGAGGAAAGGGCAAAGCAGATTCTGGGGAATGTGTTCACGCTGAGCGTGGTGTCGTCTGTGGTGATTTTCGGGCTTTGCTATTATTTTCGGGTGCCGGTGCTGTACCTGTTCGGAGCCAGCGACGCTACCATCGGGTACGCGGAGAGTTATCTGCAGGTGTATCTGTATGGGGTGCTGTTTTCCATGATTGTGACGGGGATGAACGGCTTTATCAGCGCCCTGGGCTTTCCCAGGACGGCCATGTGGACAACGATTATCGGAGCGGTTTTAAATCTGATCCTGGATCCGATTTTTATTTTCGGGCTGAATATGGGGGTGCAGGGGGCTGCCGCGGCTACGGTGATCAGTCAGGGGGTCTCCGCACTTTGGATTATGAAATTTCTGCTGGGGAAACAGAACGAGTACCGGCTGACGCTGGCGCACATGAAGCTGAAGGCGGGGCTGATGAAGGATATTCTGGGGCTGGGCGTCACCGGCTTTATGCAGCAGTTTACCAACTGTCTGGTGCAGATTGTGTGCAACGCCACGCTGCAGACTTACGGCGGAGATGTCTATGTGGGGATCATGACCATCATCAACAGTATCCGGGAAATCGCCTCTCTGCCGGTCAGCGGCTTAAGCAGCGGGGCGCAGCCGGTGCTGGGGTATAATTACGGCGCGGGAAAGCCTCACAGAGTGAAGGAAGGGATTCGGTTTATGTCCATCGCCGGGGTGGTGTATACCGCGGTGATGTGGCTGGTGATTTTGCTGTTTCCGGGGCTGTTTATCCGGATATTTTCCAATGACGCGCAGACCATTGCGCTGGGCGTGCGGGCAACGCGGATTTATTTTATGGGCTTTGTGTTCATGAGTCTGCAGTTTATGGGGCAGTCCACCTTTGTGGGGCTGGGGAAGGCGAAGAGAGCGGTGTTTTTCTCCATTTTGCGCAAGGTGGTGATTGTGGTACCGCTGACGCTCCTTTTCCCGGTGTTTCTGGGGACGGACGGAGTGTTTTTGGCGGAGCCGGTGTCCAATCTGGTGGGAGGTCTTGCCTGCTTTGTGACCATGTGGATCACAGTGTATCGGAAGCTGGAGTAACACTTCATGAAGAAAAATGCTAAAAAACTATGTCAAGCATTTTTGAAAATGTCCCGAAAAATCTTTAACATTAGCCCCGACT
>JAJPYH010000025.1 GCA_021205045.1 Lachnospiraceae bacterium
GTTAATTATTATTCGATGTACTAGTCGTATTTCCGGTTTGCAAAACATAATTCGATGTATCCGTAATAGGCAGCTTACCTTTGTAACTCCTTTTTATCCATATATTGGTTATGATGCAGAAAAGAGTGCCATCCGGCACTCTTTTTGCGTTCCTGTCAATTCTCTTTTCTGTATGCGTTTTCTGTACGGATTTACACCTGATTTTCTTTGAAATTCTTTTGTACCCGCAGTAAAATCAGCATCGCAGCCGGAAACACAATCGCCATGAAAAGCCCCGCCCTGATCCCGTACTCCGGCAGCAATCCGAAAACCGCGCTGACCAGAGAGGGTCCTCCGGCGCAGCCCACATCCCCTGCCAGCGCCAGCAGGCCGAACATCAATGTGCCGCCCTTAGGGCAGCCCCTGGCCGCCAGGCTGAAGGTGCCGGGCCACATGATTCCCACGGAAAGGCTGCACAGACCGCAGCCCAGAAGCGCCAGCAGGGGATTCGGCAAAAAGACCGCCATACAGTAGCTGACAACGCAGAGCACCGCGCTGGCAGCCATAAATCTGCGCAGATCAATCCGGTCTCCGCATTTCCCGTAGAATGTCCTGGCAGTGCCCATCAAAACCGCAAACAGGCAGGGCCCCAGCAGATCGCCCACAGTTTTTGACACGCCAAGACCTTCCTCCGCGAACAGAGAAGCCCACTGGGACATGGCCATTTCCGACGCCCCCGCGCACAGCATCAGCGCAAAAACAGCCAGAAAGATCCCGTGGTAAACAGCCTTCTGCCCGGAACTCTGTCACTCTCCTCCACCAGTGTCCGGATGGGGACCTGTGAAAAAAGAAAAAGATTGGCAAAGGGCACAATACTCCACAGAAGCGGCAGAATGTACCAGCGCTCCATTCCAAAGATCTGAAATCCTATGGTGGAAAGCACCACCACCGCCACCTGTCCCCAACAATAGAAAGAGTGCAGCAGGCTCATGGCCGTCTCTTTGGCCCCGGAGGAGGGTGCCGCCTCCACAATGGGGCTGATCAGCACCTCAATCAGTCCGCCGCCGATGGCGCTGCACACCATGGCGATCACCAGACCGGCATAGGCGTTCTCCATCAACCGGGGCAGCGTACCCAGACACAAAAGCCCCGCTGTACTGAACAGATGCGCCATGATAATGGCCGGGCGGTAACCGATCCGGTCCACATATCCGGCCGCCGCAAAATCCACAATGATCTGGGTGCCGAAATTGATCGTAATCAGAGACCCGATCAGCCCAATGGAAATTCCCAGCCGGTTCTGAAAGGTCAGAAACAATAACGGCGGCAGGTTATTGATAATTGCCTGTACAATGTAGCCAATGTAACAGGCATAGATGGTGCAGGTGTCGTTTTTTCGCAGCATATTTTTCCCCTCAGTCATCCGGACAGACTATCTTGCCAGAAGACATCACTCCTTCTCAGCGCTGCGCCTCATGTATCCGGCTCTCAAACTTCTCGTAATATCCGATCAGTTCTCCGCCCTCATTTCTCAGGGCGACCATGTAAACATCACTGTCCTCTCCGTCCCGGTTCTTTGTGTAGGTATACACCTTGTTCAAAGCAGGATCGGCCAGAAATCTGTCGATTACTGACAGAATGATCTCTTTAGAGTGCGGGTTATGGCAGTCAAAAATGGACTGCCCCACCAGCTTCTCTCCGCCCTTTTTTTCGTGTCTTCTCACGGCAGTGGGATTCATATAGACAATCCTGTGTTCTTTGTCGCAGATCACAATCGGAGCATCGTCGGCATCCACAACCGCCTTAAATAATTCGTTCATTTCCAAACCCTCACATCTTACGAAACAGCCAATGCCAGGCTTCCTGGCGTTTTCAAAGGCACATCCAAATCCTCACACCTTATGAAACAATCCGTTCTCCGGGAATTCCTTCAGCAGCTCCTTCACACCCTCCATATTCTGCGGAAGCTTCTCCCTGATAAAATCCAGGGCAAAGATGGTGTTCAGGCACCACTGGGACACAAAATTGGTGCTGATCCAGGGGATTTCCTCCAAAACTCTGCAATTTCCCGCATTGGGGGTGTCTATTGCCGCAAAGCCTCCCTGCTCGCCGCCCTGCATCAGGCTGCGGAACAGATACTGCCAGGTTTTTAAGGCAAGCTCCTCATCTTTCAGATATGAAGCGCCGTAAGCCGCGATTCCGGCAGCCATAAAAGGCAGAGAGAACTGTCTGTTGCCGATGATGCCCCCGGACTCTTTCATCTGCTTTTCCCGATCCAGGAAATAAAAACGTCCGTACTGTGCCAACATTTCCTTCCACTCTTCATCCTCCAGCATCAGTGTCAGCTCTGTCCAGACCTGGGCCGCGCCCATGCAGATCTGCAGATGGGTGCCGCCGGTGGTTCTGTCCCCGATATACCGCAGATGGGCCGTGGCAGGGTCAAACTCAAAGTCCGGGCCGGAGACCAGCTTCAAAGGTGCCTGTTTGATATCCTCGATGCCGGTGCGGATTTTTGCCTCATAGGCCTGATCCCCGGTTCTCTCCCACTGGGTCATCCAGTCGGAGACCAGAGAGGACCAGTCCGGACCGGTTCTGGCGTGGGTGGGACTTACCATGTCCTCTTTCTTACAAAAATATCTCAGCGGATCGGTCTCATACAGGGCCTGCTCCGCATCCTTCACCTCGTCAAAAATGTCCTCCAGGCGGTGCTCCCCGGTGAGATAATAATAATACCTGTGGTGCCCGGCCATGGCGATGCGGGCTTCCTTGCAGGCGCAGCCCCAGTGACGCACATTGTGGCGGGAACCCAGTCCCTTATATTTTCCGAAATGATAAATGTCCACCTCGGAGCAGTGCCTGCACATGGCCTCAGCCAGGGAGAACACATCCTCCCGGCCCGTCCGCAGAAACATCAGCCACAGCCACAGAGTAGGCACCAGCTCCGTATTCTGCCAGGCATAACCGCCCATATCGTATTTCCAGCAATGGCGCACAGCGTCATAGGTATGCATAATATCGCCGTAATTGAACAGACCATACCAGCGGCGGTTCTCAATTTCCTTTTCGTAAAACCGCACCGCCCCGTCCAGCTGATCCTCCAGCCACCGTTCCACCGGCGTCTCCTCGCTGGGCAGACTCCAGTAGCCGAAGGCTCTCTTTTCATGATAATATTCCGGATCCGCCGCATAAACCGCCGGCTTGTGCACCCTGCGGACAAAGTCCTCCATCTGGTTGTCCGTGGGAATGACTCCGTCAAAGCCTTCCAGCACCAGCGTATTGGTGTTGGCAATGCCCACCGGGTCGGCTCCCATCTCCGGAAAGCCTTCATAATAGGTCTGACTGTAGCCCGTTGTGGCATAATGACGAAAATCATAGGCTTCCGCCGCAGGGGTATAAATCCAGCAGGTCAGAACGGTCTGCTCCTGGTCCAGTCCTTCCGCCTCCAGGCCGGAGGGGTATTTCTGCCAGAAGTCCCGTTTCCCGATGAGCAGGCCGCCGTCTGTGCCGCCCGCGGCCATGGTGCCCTGAGCCCGATTGCCGTGGAGGCTGTCAATAAAGCAGCAGTTTTCCTCGTATATTTTCTTGCGGATAACAAAGTGGGAATCACTGTCCTGGCAGAGCTGGTAACGGCTCCAGGAGGGCATATCCGCAGCGGCGTTCTGAATATTTTCCAGCAAAATATTCTCTTCATCGGACAGCGGTTTGTCTCCTGCATGGGCAGGCGTCTGCTGTGCTTTCTCTCCTGTATGGGCAGATGTCTGCTGTGCTTTCTCTCCTTTATGAGCTGACATTTGCTGCGCCATCAGATCCAGCTCCTCCTGGCTTCGGGCCACCGCTCTGCCCCCGATCTGATCCCGGTAAATTTCCTGGGGAATCCTGGGATGCCAAGAGGAAAGCAGGACGGACGCCTCATGGAAACAGCCGTAATCCGTGCCGAACTTGATGTGGCGATTGTAGCTCTCTCCCCGCAGATTCGTGTAAAACCGAATGCCAAGCCCTTTCAGGAAGTCCCGGTTGACATCGCCGTCATAAAGGAAGGTATGGGTCATATTAATCTGGCCGCTGTCCAGGCCAAAATACAGACGGACAATGAAGGGGATGATGCTCCCTGTGTCTGTGTCCGAAGCGCTGTCAGATTCCGCATTTTGAGCGCTCCCGGAAGAAGCGTCTGCGGTCATATTGGCGGACGATACGGGATTTGCCTGCAGCACATGGCTTCCCTCCAGCTTAAAGCACCAGAATAACGGTCCCGCATCCTCCACCGTCACCTTCGAGATTCTGCCAATGGCCGGTATTTCCGTGCGGGTACGGCCGTCCCTTCTCTCCAGGATCAGTACCAGCTCTGCCCGTTCCGCTCTTTTTTTGCCGTCAATATATAAATCACACATCAGCGCGGAGCCAGTCTTGGGAATGGTCACAGACACGCGCTGACAATTCAGTTGAAAGCTGTCCGCGGTCTGAGTCAGCATCGGTTTGTCCGAGGTTTCTGATTTTATCTCCCCGGATTTTGCATTCTCCGTTTCTGTCGCCCGGTTTCCAGCCTCTGACACTGCTGCCACCGGGATTGCTGTCTCCGGGGTTTCCTCCTCCGGCTTTGCTGTCTCCAGGTTTACCGCCTCCAACACCACCCGATGTCCCATCTTCTCACTGTCCGCGGTATGGGCCGCCCACTTCACGCTGCCGTCCGGCCAGTACGCCGTCACCCTGGACTGAACCGGTATCCGTTCCCCGGCTGCGTCCGTCAGTACAAATCCGCTTTCCGGCGATACCTCCCCTTTCTCCCAGACACTTCCAAAAGTGGTATATCCGCCTACATTTCTGTTCTCCAATAAATGCAGTTTCATAAATCCAAGCAATCTCCTTCCAGTTCAAAATATAGATTCACCGCAAACACCATTTATTGCTGATTCTTATCCTGTGCTTAAATCTCCCACACCTTCAGATTCGCATACGCCCCGATCATCGGCGCCAACTGCCGGAACCCGATTTTTCCCCCGCCAAGAAGCGGTCCGAAAGTCTCCCCGTCATCTTCGAAATGGAAAACCTCCATCTCATTGATATAAAAACGCACATCCGCCCCCTTCTTTACCACGCCGATCCGGTACGGCCCCTGCGCATCCTCCACATCCGGGATGGGATCGCCGCCCTGGCTCACCAGGTAAAATCCATAGCTCTTGCGCAGATTGCAGGTGTGGAAAGCCCTCTCATCCGGCTCCTTACGTCTGAAATAAGAAATATGGAAGGCATTGATGTCTCCGTGATGATACAGAGGGTACTCCCCTGTTCTCTTTGCCAGTCTCTCATCAAACAGATCCTCGCCGTTCCTGCCCTTTGCCGCAAAAAACATCATGGCAAGCCCCGGCTCCCGGACGGGCCAGAAATCCCACTCAATGCAGACGTCCGCCGGAAACTCTTCCCCGCACCAGAGCACATAATTGGCCTTCTGGCCGTTTTCCGCCGCCATGGCGTTCTCCAGCCTCATTCTTCCCTCGGGAAAGGAAATCAGCGCCCTGCCCTCCAACACAAAATTCTCAATATCCTTTTGGGAATTCAGCGGATTTTCATAAATCAGCTTTCCCTCCTTCAGCCCATATCGTTCCATCTTTTCAATAGCTCCTTTCTTTACAGCGCAGCCACTGTCTATCCTCATACAATATACTCCCGGCTCTTCCCTTTTTCAAGTGAATGATTTCTCATAAATGACTCGTCAGCACATATTTTCCGCTGCATAACAACAATCTCTTCAAAGGCAAAAGAGCCGCACCTTTTCAGATACAGCTCTCATTGTCAATATGTTCGTTGTATGGTCAGGCGAAGCCGATTATGCCGCCTTCTTCTTCATCTGCCTGCTGAAGGTCTGAATGCCTTCCACCACCAGGATGATTGCCAGGATCACCATGGCGGCTGCCAGGATCAGCTGGAACCAGTCGCCCCAGGCCGCGCTTGCAGCGCCGATCAGACCGATCTTCTTTCTGATGGTCAGAACAAGGCTGGTCAGAGTTGCGCAGAGCATGAAGATCATGGGGATGAAGAACATCTTGTTGTTCTTGCCCACATTGCCAAGCCATGCGGCAACAGCCATCAGAGCGATGCCCGCCAGCAGCTGGTTGGCAGCGCCGAACAGACTCCAGATCTGGCTCAGGCTCAGGCCGCCCAGGATGCAGCCCACGATGACCATGAAGCCGGTGCCTACCAGCGGATAAGCTAAAACCTTGCGTACGCCGGTGGCGTCCTTGTAGGACTTCTCCTCCTCCTTTAAGAACATCTCGGAGAACATGAAACGGCTCAGACGAGTACCGGTATCCAGAGAGGTCAGAGCAAATACGGAAACAGCCAGAGTCAGCAGCGCGTAAATGGTGCTGTAAACTGTGGAGGTCTCGGTGCCGAACATGGTGGCGATACCGCTTGCGAAAGCCACAGCCGGGGAACCGAACTCACCGTTCAGATACTTGGTGTAAACCATACCAACCGCGATCAGGGAGATAATACCCAGAGCGGACTCAATCAGCATGGAGCCGTAGCCGATCTTCTTGGCATCGCCCTCATTGGCCAGCTGCTTGGAGGTGGTGCCGGTGGCGATCAGGCTGTGGAAACCGGAGCAGGCGCCGCAGGCCACGGTAATGAACAGCGTCGGGAACAGGGTGCCCAGAGAATTGCTCCAGCCGGTAAACATCGGGATCTCAAAGGTTGCGTTGCCAGTAAAGGCAGTGGAAACAATACCGATCAGTGCCAGGCCCATCATGCCGTAAAGCAGGAAGCTGGACAGATAATCGCGGGGCTGCAGCATCACCCATACGGGAAGCAGGGAAGCCACCGTGATGTAAGCACCGATCAGCACAATCCAGGCCACACGGGTCATGGCAAGGCCTACATTCAGGCCGATAGCTACGCTTAAAATAATACCCACGATACCAACCACAGTGGCCGGTGCCGTCTTCATGCCGAAGCGGTTGGTCAGAATACCATAGATAATCGCCAGTAAAATGAACAGTACGGAAACCATGGCCGTGGTCTGATTTCCTGTCGGATTCAGCACAAAGCCGAAGGTAACCGCCGCGTCAGAGGGGGTATAGAAGGTTCCCGCCACCACGTTCACGAAGGATGCAATCACCAGGATCAGCACCAGCAGTGCGAAAATGGTGAAAAGCTTCTGGGCTCTGCGTCCCATGGAGGTCTTGATGATCTCACCCACGGACTTACCTTCATTGCGGACAGAGGCAAACAGAGAACCGAAGTCCTGAAGGCCGCCGAAAAAGATACCGCCGATCACACACCATAAAAATACGGGCAGCCAGCCGAAAACGGAGGCCTGAATGGGGCCGTTGATGGGACCCGCGCCCGCGATCGAGGAATAAGTTTGAAACAGTTAGATAGTAGTGGTTAGACGAAAAATAGCGTACAGCAAAC
>JAJPYH010000223.1 GCA_021205045.1 Lachnospiraceae bacterium
TCGTTGCGGTTGCTAAGCGCCGGTGGCGCTTGTTCAGCAACGACCGGAGCGAAGCGGAGACCCCCAGGGTCATAAATGCGAATGCGAGCATTCGATTTCTGGTCTTTTATCCCTTGTATCATTATATCACTAATATCAGAAAAGAAAAGATAACAGACGGGAGATTTTTTATGAATATTAAAGAACAGGCTTATCAGGCGGCTAAGGAGTTGTGTGAAATCGCCGGGCTCAAATCCGGGCAGATCATGGTCATCGGTTGCTCCACCAGTGAGGTGACAGGAGCAAGGATCGGCACCAATCCCGACCCGGATACTGCGGTGGAATTGTATGAAGGTATTGACGCGGCCCTGCGGGAGAGGGGCGTGTATCTGGCTGCCCAGTGCTGCGAGCATTTAAACCGGGCCATTGTGGTGGAGCGGGAGGCGGTTCCCTTCGCGGATCCGGTCAACGCTGTGCCCCAAAAGAAGGCCGGAGGCTCCTTTGCCACCGTTGCCTACAACCGCATGAAAGATCCCATTGTCATAGAGAAAATCTGTGCGGACGCGGGTCTGGATATCGGGCATACCCTGATTGGCATGCATTTAAAAGAGGTAGCTGTGCCGGTGCGCCTGTCCCTTTTGTAAATAGGAGAAGCACCTCTGGTGGCCGCGCGCACCAGGGCTAAATTTATCGGCGGCGAGCGGGCGGTCTATGACGATAGATTGAAATAATTCTCTCTAAATATAAAAAATGTGTTGACTTCCACGAGTGAAACATATAATATAAGTATAGAAACGAGATGTTTCTATGTGAGGCGTTTGTCAGAAGAGCCTGTCATAAAAAACTGAAGAAATTGTGAGGGGTTCGTCAGATGCACCTGTCTAAAAAAAGCTGAAGACATTGTTGATAAAGGGAACAAACTGTTCCCTTTTTGCATTTGTGGAGGTGTTATGGAACCGAAGTTATGTATTATCAGAGAAATATACTTTCAGAATAACTCTAATTTTGTCAAAGTGCTTGATACTGAAAATACAGATAAACAGTCCAGACGAACGCATCTGTGCATAATGATTGAACAGGAACAGAATAGGTTTTTTATTCCATTAAGAAATAATTTAGGACCTGACGTCAGAAAATTTGGTAGAATTGGACATGCTTTGCCGTCAAATAAAAGAGAAAACGCAGGGTTGGATTATCGCTATGCACTCATTGTCAATGATGATACATATTTAGAATGGCAGACGGACAAGAAAAATCCAAAGTCACAATATCAGAAAATAAATAATGAGTATGACGCAATCTGTGCAGAATTTTGTATTTACTTACGAGGATTTATTAAATCAGTAAAAAAACAGCGGCACTTTAAAGAACCTTTATACAGAGAATCCAGCCTGATAAATTTTGTAAAAGAACTTGGTATAAAATAACAGAAATTATGAGGAAAAGCTATGAAATTTGTAATCCAGCGTGTCACTCACGCGGAGGTATCCGTGGAGGGGGAGACCATCGGAAGCATTCAGAAGGGTTTCCTGGTATTGATCGGCGTATGTGAAGAGGATACCGAAAAGGTCGCCGATAAAATGATCCACAAAATGACGGGGCTACGCATCTTTGAGGACGCCCAGGGCAAGACCAATCTGGCGCTGAAGGATGTGGGCGGCTCCCTGCTGCTGGTGTCCCAGTTTACTCTGTATGCCAACTGCAAAAAGGGCTTCCGCCCCAGCTTTATCGAGGCCGGTTCCCCGGATCATGCCAGAAAGCTGTATGATTATGCGGTCGATCAGTGCCGCAGCCTTGGCTTTACGGTGGAGACAGGCAGCTTTGGGGCGCACATGATGGTGAATCTGGAAAATGACGGCCCTTTTACCATCGTTTTAGACAGCGCGGCGCTGTAAAGGAGCTGTGATAGCCAGCCCGGCTGTTGTCATTGATCCGATACAGCCGTATGACGTTGAAAAAAAGCTGTCATGCACAGCACATAATACTGTAAGATGATGTCCCTGACAGCGAAATGCTGCGAGGAAGAAAAGCATAGCAAAACTGTCAAAGGAGGACATCATAACATGAGGCAACTTTCCAAAAAGCTGCTCAGTCTTTTGGTTACCATCTATCTGCTGCTGATTCTGGCGGTGCTTCCCCTCTACATGCAGGAGGGGCTGATTTCCATTGGAAGTGTCAAATACTATTTTTTCAGGGACAGGACTCTTTTGTTTGTGGCGCTGACCGGCGTCTGCGGCTTTTTCTGCCTGCGGGAACGGCCGCAGACAGGCAAATGGATCTGGTCTGAAGTGGACATTGCTGTTTTAGCCTTTGCGGCGGCTTCTGTTCTTTCTTTTTTATGCAGTGAAAATAAACAGACTGCATTTTGGGGCTTTGACGGCTGGTATATGGGCTTTTTGTCCCAGCTGTTATTTGTGTGGATTTATTTCGCGGTATCCCGGGGGTATGATGGAGAGGAACCTGTCTGGTGGGCGGCGGGAGCTGCGGCGGCAGCGGTATTTTTACTGGGCGTGCTCAACCGGATGGATCTGGATCCGCTGGGAGTTTACGAGGGCCTGAATAACCGGGAATGGAATCACAACAATCTGCTGTCTACGATTGGACATTACAATTGGTATTGCGGCTACGCCAGTGTGACGGCAGGCATCAGCATGTATTACGGCTTCGCCGGGAAGGGATTGGCGCATGTCCTCGGCCTGGCCGCAGCTTTTCTTTCCTTTGCTACCCTTGTAAGTCAGGGAAGTGAAGCGGCATATCCGGTATTAATTGTCCTTCTGCTGATTCTGTTTTTTACTTCCCTTCATGAACGCAAAAGCTTTCTCAGGTTCCTTCAGGTGGGACTTCTGCTGCCGTTGGCCTGTATGTTCTGGCAGCTTCTGAATATACACGGTTCAGAAGAGCTCAATCTGATCGCCGACGGCTCCATGGACGGCTTTCTGTTTTTCGCGGGCTGGCCTGTGATTTTTGTAGCGGGTGCGGTGCTGTATGCTGCGGAGGCTTTTCGGGAAAGGAAGGGGAAAAGAGATTACATATCCGATGGAAGACTGCGAAAATATACTGTCTTCGCAATCCTCATGGTTGCTATGCTAGGACTGGCTGCTCTGACAGCCTGTCAGCTATCAGATGATTTCTGGCATACGCTTGGCAGTGTCAGCCTTCTGCGTTTTGGCTATGGCTGGGGCAACAGCCGGGGCGGATTGTGGTATATGGCCTTTTGGGGGTGGCTGGGCGGAGGAATTAAAGAACTGCTGCTTGGCGCGGGTCCTGACTGTTATTTTCATCTGATTTCTTCCTGCTTTGATGTGGACTTATACGTGGCGGACTCGGGACAGGCCGGAGTGAGCTTTGCCAACGCACACAATGAATGGCTGAATATGCTGGCCAATGAAGGTCTGCTGGGAGCGGTGTCCTATGCGGCTGTCTTTGCCTGTGCCTTTCGCAGAATCTGGCAAAACCGGGTTGTGAAGGGAGTGCTCCTGGCGGCGATTCTGGCGCTGGGAGGGTATATGGTAAACGGAATATTCAGCTTCCAGCAGACTGTCTCCACTCCGTTGATCTTTGCAATCATGGGGATGGCCGAGGCAGATATCAGGAAAAACTCAGAGACAGAATATCTGAAAATAACGAAAGAAAAGATCTGAAAAAATAACAGAAACGGATATTGCAAAAATGTGTTGACAAAAACCATCGGATAGGGTACGATACACGAGGATGATCGGTTGAAGTGCAATACACAGGATAAAATCATGAGAAGCAGATGAAAGTCCGCTTACAGGGTTCGGCAAAGCGGCTCCTTTGATATACGAATGATGGGAAAATATTAAAAGGAGATCAATGAAATGAAAGCAAAAATGATTGCAACCCTTGCGGCAGCGGCGCTGCTGGCTGTTGCCCCCGTCGGAGTGAAAGGCGCGCTCACTGTTTCTGCATCCTTCAATGACACGGCATCCTCAGAGGAGGAACCCGCTGTCAGTGCGGAGGATGAATACATGGAATATCTGACCACTGTAGAGGCTGATATCCTTGCAGCGTCAAAGGAAGCTGTTCCCATTGCCGCGGCATCCGGGTCTGATGAGACGGAGATTCCTGTTGTGGAGATGATCGCCGATGACAATTATGACTTTGCACTCTCCAACGGCATTATGCAGCAGCTGGTGAAGTGCGGTAATGTGGATTTTGCGGTTACCTTTACATATAAGGGAGTGGCTTATACCATCACAATTCCGGCAGGCAGGGCTGTGGATAATGATATTCCCTGGTATGGCCCGCTGTATCTGATCCAGTATTACGGGACGGCGGCTGACCAGATTGCTGTCAGTTCCAATTAAACGATGAAAAGCGGACGGCAGAGATTTTCCCTGCCGTCCGTTTTTGTGTTTAATGTACGCCTGTCGGCGCACGTTTACTTTATGAATGTCCCTTCTCTGAAAGCCTTTCCGCCTGACAAGCCGTTTTGCTTTCAGGCTTGGGCTTAAGTGTCTGGAATTTATCTCCGGTTTTCTCCGCCAGCACATCCTTATAGAATGCCCACAGCTCGTCCTCCGTCGGGAAGGTGACCAGATACATCTCGTTGCCCATGGCATCGGAGAGAGCGTCCGCCACCCGGCCGGCCTGACGGATATGAGAGTTGTACTTGCTCAGAATATCTTCCGGCGACATGACGAAATTCTTGCCGTCACGGCGGCCCACAAAACCGCAGTAATTGGTCTCGCCGATCTGTAAATCTGTGCGGTCGAAGGCGATCATGTCAGCCCAGATCTTATAGACATCGGTGGACTGAGAGTAGTTCATCATATCGGGGCTGATGCCGCCGCTGGGACGCATGTTGACCTCCAGCGCGATGACATCGCCTTTCTTTCCCAGACCCTGGTGGTCGGAGAGCAGACGGAAAAACTCAAAATGGACGAAGCGGCTCTTCACGCCGAAGCTCTTTAAAGTGGCAAGGCCTGCCGCCTTCACATCCTCAGCCAGCTTGTTGACAATGTAAAAAACGCTGTTGTCCTGATCATTGACGATATCCATGATGGAGACCGGGCTGATATTGCCGATATTGAAGATGGGCTCTCCCTGGGAATTGATGATGGCGTCAAAGGAATTGACCTCACCGTCAATGAATTCCTCCATGATAAACTGGTCGTAATGCTCCTGGGTGTCAAAGAAATATTTCAGCTCATCCTCATTTGAAATCTTATATGTATGACTGGCGCCTACGCCGTTGTCCGGCTTAGCGATGATGGGATAGCCGACTTCAGAGATAAATTCCTTTGCTCCCTCCATGTCCTTTACCAGATAGTAACGCGCCACCGGAATGCCGGCCTTTTCATAGAAAGCTTTCATCTGAGATTTGTTCTTGATCTTGAACATGTCGCTTTCCTGAAAACCAGTGGTGATGTGGAAGGCAGTGCGAAGTCTGGCGTCCTGCTCCAGCCAGTATTCGTTGTTGGATTCCAGCCAGTCGATGGGGCCGTATTTAAAAGCAAAAAACGCCACCGCACGGTAAACCTCATCGTAGTTTTCCAGGGATCCCACCTTGTAGTATTCGTTCAGACTGTCCTTGAGGTTGTAGTCCAGCTCATCGTAGGGCTGATCGCCGATGCCTAATACGTTCAGGCCGTTGTTTTTCAGCTCCCGGCAGAATTTCCAGTAGTTTGTGGGAAAATTCGGGGGAAATAAAAATAAAGTTTTTCATGGATTTCTTACCTTTCGTTTATGTGATGGACTGCGGTGGTTTTTCGCCGGGCAATCCACAGGATCATTTTGATGAGCCGCTTCCGGTGAAATGGCAGGCGGCTTTTATTCGTCTTCGCTGTCGTCCCTCAGCAGGTAGGGCAGGAAATAGGAAACCTGTTTGTACCACCAGGGCCAGTCGTGAGCACAATCGTAACCCCAGTAGTCCACCCGCACATGGATGCCTTTGCGCTGCAGAATTTCGTCCAGCTGTCTGGTAAACTGTGGCACCTCCCAGGGACCCTGGCCTACGCAGATAACGGCTTTTTTTCTGATTATACTGCTCGATAAAGGGATGATCCTCGGGCTGATTGGACAGATAATGAACGGGAGAGTTGAAATAAAGCCGATCGTCCATGTATCCGCCGAAGCCGTACTCGGAGGAGTAGACCCCGCTCAGCGCCAGAAGCCTGTCGAACAGATCCGGGCGCTTAAAATACAGATTGACCGCATGGGTGGCGCCCAGGCTTGCCCCGAACACGCCCACCATGGGGAGCTCATCCCACTGGTTGAATTCCTGGCTCATGGCTCTGGCAAAGGGAACTACCTCCTCACACAGATAATTGATCCACTGCTCGTAAAGCCAGCTTCTGTGACCGGCGTCCCCGTAACCGTCCGACCAGGTCTCCCTGTCTGTGGTGTCCACAGCGAACACCATAACCTGACCGGCGTCAATAAATGGTGCCCAGACGTCAGTCATATGGTAATTTTCAAAATCAAAAAATCTGCCGTCCTGACAGGGGATGAACAAAAAAGGGCACGCCTGCGTGGCCATAGACCTTGATTTCCATATCCCGGTTTAAAAAAGTGCTGTATGACTTAAAGTATTCTGTCCGCAATGATCAGTCCTCTAGTCCATATAAAAGTGTATTCATAAAAAAGGGCAGCTGCCTCTCCCAGCTGGCTTCGCAGTGTGTGCCGCCGGGAATGATCCTGGTGGTCAGATGGATATTCTTGTCCATCAGGGCCTTTGCCATGTCCTGAAATGCCCGCTTCATGCGGGTACGGTTCCCTAATTCCTTAGAGCCGTAATCCATATAGACCACAGTGTCCCTGGCAATTCTGGAGTCTCTCACCATATTGTCAAGAACGAAGGAATCCGTCCAGAGAGAGGGGGAGAGCGCCGCCGCCCGGGAGTATACCTGATTGTATACGGTCACCGCGTACAGACTCATCAACCCGCCCATGGAGCTGCCGGCGATGAAGGTGTTTTTCCTTCCCCGGAGTGTGCGGTATCTTTCATCAATCAGGCGCTTGAAAACCGTGCTGTACCAGTCCATGGTGATTTCCCCGCGGCCTTCAATATGGCCAAACTGGGGGTCATCAAAATCAAAGGGGCAATATTCTTTTAAACGACCATTGTCCGGACTGTGATTGCAGTCCACAGCTGCCACAATGATCTGCGTGTCAGTAAAGTCAAGATATTCCTCCATGCCCCAGGATTTGCCGTAGGTGGCATCGGAGTCAAAAAACAGATTATGCCCGTCGAACATGTAAAGGACGGGGTAACGCCTGCTTTTTTTGATGAAAATAGCTTCCTGTATAATACAAGGTAAAGAGGGAGTTGACTAAAAAAGATACCTCTAG
>JAJPYH010000126.1 GCA_021205045.1 Lachnospiraceae bacterium
GTCGGGGCTAATGTTAAAGATTTTTCGGGACATTTTCAAAAATGCTTGACATAGATTTTTTCGGTTTTTCAACTAATCACTCTTTTACTGATTAACGTGACCCGCAGATTTCCTTTTCCCGGAGTCTGCGGGTCAGTTCTTTCTGTCATGACAGCTTACAAAGCTTCCGATCATAGGTCATGATGCCGTTGACCTCCTCCTCCACATCGCTGACCTGCGTATAGACAGCGGCGGACAGGCCCTGAAGCACCAGAGCATCAATTTCTGCTCCCAGATCTGCAATTGCTTTCCTGTAATCCTCTATAGTGTCATATTTCCGGTAGCCGTAAATCCGGTCTGTGAAGCTGTGGCCATCCACATGATGGGCAAAGCCTCCGTACTCCGAGAGCACCCACGCCCGGCCCCGTTTATCCCTCCTGGCCTCCAGCGGGTGAAAATAATTATGCTCGCTCAGAAAATCTCCTGTGCCCCGGTCAAACCAGCCGCTGGCGGAGACAATCAGCCGGGAAGGATCTTTCCTGCGGATAAAAGCAGTAGCCTTCCCTGAATCAAACTGACCCCATCCCTCGTTAAAGGCAACCCAGACCGCGAGAGACGTCACCGGGCGCAGCGCTTCAACCGTCTCAGCTGTCTCCCGGTACCACTCCTTTCGCCCGTCCTTATTTTTTCTGTGAAAAAGTCCGTAAAGCGAGTCCGGAATCATTGTGCCGATCTTTGGAAAGCCGGTAGGCAGATAGCTGACCAGAAGCATATTCATCGGCTCGCCGCCGCTGACCATATCCTGCCAGACAATCATGCCCTCCCGATCACAGTGATAATACCAGCGCTGACACTCCACCTTGATGTGCTTGCGCATCAGGCGATAACCGCATTGCTTCATGGTGCGTATGTCATGGAGCAGAGCCTGATCAGAGGGAGCAGTGTAAAGGCCGTCGGGCCAGTACCCCTGATCCAGCACGCCATTCAGAAAATAAGGGTGATGATTCAGGCAAAAACGGGGAACATCCTTCGAATCCTTCTCAATCGTGAAACAGCGCATACCAAAGACACTGAGAATCTCGTCATATTTTTGTATCACTGTCTCTGTATGCACAACGCCCCCGTTCTGTCTGCCGATAAAACCGGATGCTTTATCCCGTTCTCCTCTTTCCTCCAGCGCCAGCTTATATTCATATAAATAAGGGGTCTCCGGTGTCCATGGATGCATTTTCTGCACATGATAAATCAGTACAGCGCTGCTTTTTCCGCCGGGCCAGGAATAAACCGTAGTCTTGTCCTCACAGGTCAGCCGGATTTTGATATCTTTTGCCGGATCTTTTTTGACTCGAGTGTCATTTAAGGCGACAGAAATTTTCACCTGCTGTCTGTCAAAATCCGGCTCCGCGCTCACGGACCGAATATAAAGCGCGGGAACCCACTCCAGCCAGACACTCTGCCAGATTCCGCTCTGCGCCGTGTAAAACATACCGCCGCGTTTCAGCGTCTGCTTGCCGCGATTATGATATGAGGTATCTGTAGCGTCCAGCACTGCCAGAGAAATGTGATTGTTCCCCGGCTGCCCCGAAAGCAGACAGTCCGTGAGGTCAACCGTAAACGGTGTGTAGCCGCCGCTGTGGGTCAGACCACCTTCATACCACTTACCCTCCCGCTCCAGGCTCCGGACTCTGACACCGTTCACATATACGCAGCACGCAAAATCCACCGCGCCAAAATGCAGCAGCAGTCTGCCATTTTCAGGCCGCTCCTCAAGGAAATCCTCCGGCAAAGTCCTGTGATACCACAGCGTTTGCGTTGGCAGCAGTTGTCGCCCCACCTCAGAAAGCACACTCTCCGGAGAAAATGGCACCAGAATCTGTCCCTGCCAGTCATGTTCTCCGGCATCCGCCTCCGGCAGACAGATACCGTCCTCAATGGCATAATCCCAATAGCCGTTCAGGCTGCGATAGCTTGTCCTCTGCATGTAAGGCCTGGGATATTCCGTCAGCACCCCCTGCGCCTTTTGTTCATGCGACATCCGCGTCAGTTCTTCTCCCCATTCAGTGAACAGCTGATACGTCTGATCCTCCGCATGATGCCTGCTAATGCTTCTTTTCATGTCTGAGAGTCTGTTTTCCATGATATCGCCTTTCCTGTTTTCTCCTGTATGGTCAATATTGACGAAAATGTCACCATAGATAAAAGTCAGCTGCTCCGCTCTTCAAGCTTCCGATTTACCGAAAATATACCCGCTCATCCAGGCTTCACCGGTTTCGTTCATACTCCTGGTCCTCACTGATATTTCCCGGCCAGTTATCTCAGAAACAGCCTTGTCAGAAACATATTTACCTTATTATAAGGCTGATATCTGGCAGGCATATCGATCCAGGTATATTTCTGCAGGATACTTTTTTCATGGCTGAAGGTCTCAAAGCTCTTCCTGCCATGATAAGAACCCATGCCGCTTGCGCCCACGCCGCCAAAGCCCATTTCCGAGGTTGCCAGATGCAGCACCGTGTCATTAATACAGCCGCCGCCAAAGGAAACATATTTGACAAAGCGCTTCGCCACAGACTTTTTACCGGTAAAAATATAGAGAGCCAGCGGTTTCTCCCGCTCTTTCACAAAACGCTCCGCTTCCCTGATATCACGATAAGTCAGAATCGGCAGAATGGGACCAAAGATTTCCTCCTGCATGACTGCGTCGTCCGGCGATACATCCACCATCACCGTGGGAGCGATGCGCAGCGCATCCTGGTCGGAATTGCCGCCGCAGACTACCTTTTCAGAGCTTGCAGCGATCAGGCCGCTCAGCCGGTCAAAATGCTTCTGATTGATGATCTTGCCATAATCCGGATTCAGAAGCGGATCCGTGCCAAACTGTCTGCGAATCTCCAGCCTGACAAGAGCCACAAATTCTTCCTTCACTTTTTCATCCACCAGCGCATAGTCCGGCGCCACGCAGGTTTGTCCGCAGTTCAGATATTTGCCAAAGACCAGACGCCTGGCGGCCAGCTTTAAATTGGCGGAGCTGTCGATAATGCAGGGGCTCTTTCCGCCAAGCTCCAACGTCACCGGCGTCAGGTGGGCTGAAGCCTTCTCCATGACCAGCTTTCCCACTGTCACACCGCCGGTAAAGAATATATAATCAAATTTCTGATTCAAAAGCTCCGTGTTCTCGGCGCGGCCGCCTTCCACCACAGCCACATATTTTTCCGGATAGATTTCCGAGATGATTTTTTTAATGACGGCGGAGGTTGCCGGGGAATAGGCGGAGGGTTTGAGCACACAGCAGTTGCCCGCCGCGATGGCGCCCACCATGGGTTCCAGGCAGAGCATGAAGGGATAATTCCATGGAGACATGATCAGCACACAGCCATAGGGCTCCTGAACAGTAAAGCTCTTCCCGTGAAAATTGGCAAGACCGGTGGGTTTCGTCCTGTTTTTGCTCCACTTTCTGACATGACTGATCTGATATGACAGTTCGCTCAGCGTCATGCCCGTCTCGCACATATAGGTCTCCGCTGCGGATTTCCCAAGGTCTTCCTTCAGCGCCCGGTTAATGTCGCCTTCATGGTTTACAATCGCCCGCTTTAATCTTTTCAACGCGGCGATTCGGAAATTGACGTCCAGGGTTTTGCCTGTGTCATAAAATTTCTTCTGTTTTTCAACAACTTTTTGAATATCCATCATGAAATAATCCTCCTGCCAGATTCCCGACGATATAGTACATTTTCTCTAATTCTTTTGCGCTCATTTCTTTGGGAACCGGATATAGCGGATTGCTCTCCTTGTCCGCGTGCCTGGCCATCATGGGAATATCCTCCCTGCGAATTCCTTCAATATGCCGCGGGATATTCATGGAATCATTCATTTCACGCACCCAGTCAATGAATTTCTGCGACGCCAGAATATCGGAGTCCTCCTTTTGGGCAATCCCGCACTTCCTGGCCAGTCTTCCCAGGCGACTCGCACAGCTCTCCCCATACTCTTCCAGAAAATACGGCAGAATCACCGCATTGGCCAGTCCGTGAGGCACCCCATACTGGCCTCCCAGAGAATGGGCCACACCGTGAACATAGCCCACATAGGACTGAGTAAAGGCAATTCCCGCGCAGTATGCCGCCCGCAACATGTTGGTCCTGGCTTCAATATCCTGTCCATTATCATAAGCCCGCTTCAGATATTTTCTGATCAGCTGCACCGCCTCCACCGCCATGGCCCGGGTGTGACGGGTGGTGCTTCTGCCGATATAGGCCTCCACAGCATGAGTCAGAGCATCCATGCCCGTGGTGGCAGTGATATTCTGTGGCAGCCCCAGAGTCACATGATAGTCCAGCACCGCGTATCTGGGAATCAGCACGAAATCATTAATGGGATATTTGTACTGCGTCTTCTGATCCACAATGACTGCTGCCAGAGTAGTCTCGCTTCCAGTCCCGGCTGTAGTAGGTACGGCAAAAAGAGGCGGCAGCTTTTTTCTCACCTTTAAAAGCCCCTTCATCTGATTGACAGACTGATGCGGTTTCGCGATCCTGGCTCCCGTTGTCTTGGCGCAGTCCATGGAAGAGCCTCCGCCAAAGCCTATGATTGCCTGACACCCCTGATCCAGATAGAGCTGCCTTGCTTCCTCCACATTCTCAATGGTAGGATTGGGCACCGTGCCGTCATAAACCACATATTCAATTCCTTTGTCCTTCAGTGCAGCCTGCAGGCCGTTCAGCAGCCCCAGAGAACTGATGCCTTTGTCTGTGACGATCAGCACTTTCATGAGTTTCTGCTCAGCGAGAACATCGGCGATCTGCGGCATTCCCTTCAGAATCTCCGGTTCTCTGTATGGCAGGAACGGCAGGGCCGCCCGAAACCCCATCTAATAGATTCTGCAATATATTTTCCTTAATATATTCATGGCTCTGTTTCTCCTGTATTAATTTCTTCAATATGCTTATTTTACGAAAAAAACTGTCTTTTATCAACCACATATTTTCAGCGAACCCAACTTCCTTTACATACAGGCCTTCCTTTTTGCGGCAGGCCTCATGAATCCAATCATCCGAAGGCCCTTCTCCGATCTGGGACGGGGACTCCGGATGATTCATTCTCATATTTTGCCAAACTGCAAATGCGTTTACACTGGCATACCAGCAACGGCTCAACTGCCAAAATTGTGGTTTGGGGAACTGAAGAGCCAGTCACTCCTTATCCCATAAGCGGAATGTCCGTCTGTACGCGCAGTCATTTGGCAGGGTGGGGTTAAATAACGCTGTGAACAGATTCACTTTTCCGCAGTGATTACATTTGCGGAAACGGTCTTCATAAATCCTGCACAGATGCGTTTCTTCATCCAGATTTTCACATGGGTCGTCAAAGTGAATCGACACACGGCCCTTTGCCCAGACAGAACGGGTATAGCAGCATTTCCCACAGCGATTGCATAACGAATCCCAGTCCTTTCGCCATTTGAGCCAGGCTTTCAAAATACGAATCCACATTTATTTGCCACTTCCTTCAGTACAGAAATCATCTTTGTATGAGAAATTTCCTTTCAATTCCGCAGTTCCTTTACCTTTTTGAAAACATCATCAGAGCCTTTCCGGATATTCAGGTCCGCGATCTGATCAAAACCGGTATGCCCCGGATTAATCTGTACAATCGTTGCATCCCTTTTCCGATAATCCCAGTAAACATCTCCATAGTTGCCTCGTGTCCCGATCACAAGAATCAGGTCGGCCTGAGAAATCCATTTCCTGGCTTTCCTGACATCTGCGTCCCACACGCTGATATGGCTGTAGAGCGGCCAGGGAAGAATCTCTCCCCCGCAGGATTCGCATTTCGGCAGCTCCTCCTGTTTCCAGATTTCATAACCGTCATAATGGCGACCGCATTTGCAACAGCAGTTGACCTGAAGGCTCCCCTGAATCTCTGCGACATTTCTGGAACCGGCTATCGTGTGCATGCAGTCCACATTTGTTGTGATAATTCCTGTCATTTTTCCTTCCGCTTCCAGATCCGCCAGGGCATAATGCGCAAAGCTCGGCTGATAAGAGAACATATTCTCCAGATAAGTTGGCAGGAAAGAGCTGTAGTCATTCCCGGACCGGCGCAAACCACCACGACTGGAAAAAAACATCTGCCCGTATGTGACACCGCCGCCGGCCACGGAAATACCAGCTCCGGTCGTCGCAACGATGCTGTGGCTGTGATCTATGTAGTCAGCTAACTGTTGTATCTGATCCATGTCTTTGCCTCCAATGGAAAATTTCATAGGCATCCGCTCCTTATCCATTCATAACTGCATCAAGGGCTTCTGCGGCATCCGCCCGGATATTCAGATCCGCCATCCGATCAAACTGCGTTTCGGACGGATTGATCTGCACAAGCTTCGTTCCTGTCTTCATGCGGCTTAAGTATTCATTGCTTCGGAATCCGGTCGTGCCGATCACAATCACCAAATCCGCTTCTGAAATCATGGCAGCAGCTTTGTTCATGCTCTCCCGCGAAACTTCTTCTCCGGTTTTAAAATCCCTGCAGAAGCTTGCCGGCATCAACGGTGCGCCGCATTTTTCACAGCGCGGCATATGTCCTTCATTCCAAACCCGATAATCATAATAACGGCTTCCGCAGTCTGTGCAGATATTATCCCGGAAACTCCCCTGGAATTCTACCACATTCTGAGAACCGGCAATGGTATGCAGGCAGTCCAGGTTCTGGGTGACGATTCCGTAAATTTTCCCCTGCTTCTCCAGCTCTGCAAGCTGTTTATGTACAATGCTTGGTCCCTTGACAAAGGTTGCGTCCAGAAAAGCGTTCTTCATAACCTTGTAAAACTCCTCTGGATTTTTGCGGACATAGGAAGCGGAGAAGATACGCCCGGCATTCAGCCTGCCGACACTCTGTTTCAGTCTGCTCATGCCGTAAAGATAAGATATTCCTGCGCCGGTCACAGCCACCGTCTTCTTACTTTGATCCATATATTCTTTCAACTGACTGTATTCCCTTTTCATGATACCCTCCTTTTTCGCGTATAAAACGGCGGCACCCATCAAAGAGAGGTGATATCTTTGATGGGTTGCCAACGGTTTTTCAGATGTAATTCACTGCAAGTGAAACTGATAATTCTCTCGGCTCAGCACTGCCGCTCTTACTGTATCCGAGTGCAGCAGCGGAAACCGGCTTAAAGCCTTCCGGAATTCCCATTTTTGCGCACAGGTCTGCGTTCTTTGCCAGAGCCTGCACACCGCCCCAGAGATAAATGTTGTCCACACCGGCGTCCGTCGCAGCGATCAGCATATTCT
>JAJPYH010000210.1 GCA_021205045.1 Lachnospiraceae bacterium
GAGACATTCTGGAAAATCATGGCAAACATCATCACACTGTTTAAAATGTATGTCCGGTAGGCAATGGCAGCCATCACGTGGCCCGGCGTCACACCTGCAGTCGGCACCCGGATCCCGCCCACATAAATGACGGCGACCACCGCTATATTCAACACGATATTCATGATGGGGGTCATATAGGAGAGCAGGAGAAGAATACGCAGCTGAGTATCTACCAGCTCCTCATTGGCTTTCCTAAACCGGCCTGTTTCATAATCTTCCCGGACATAGGCCTTGACTACCCGGGCACCGGCCACATTTTCCTGCATGACACTGTTGACATGGTCCAGCTTTTCCTGAAGGATACTGAAAAACGGAGTAACCCTGGACAGGAAAAATATGATACAGATCAGCAAAAACGGAAACGCACACAGAGCGATGATGCCAAAGCTGATATCCATGGAAATCATACAGGCAATGCCGCCGACCATGAACACAAACTGGCGGATAAAGCCGCGGATGCACTGCTGGATCATATTCTGAATCTGCGTGATATCGTTGGTGGTTCTTGTTACCAGCGAACCGGTGGAAAACTGGTCTGTCTGCTCGAAGGATAAGGACATGATTCGCTTAAAGGTGTCCTTGCGCAGGTCATTACCGAAATTCTGGGCGCACAGGTTGGAAAAAACACCGCACAGCACACCGCAGGAGCCGCCGATGACTACGCACAGTATCATCTTAAGCCCTGTGGAGAGTACGATATTCAGATCGCCCACGCCCCCGTTTGACAGCCCCAGCACACCTTCATCCACGATGGTGCTCATAAAGCTGGGCTGGATCAGATCCATGGCGACCTCACCGACCATGAAAAGAGGAGCCAGAATCGCAAAAAAAAGATATTTTTTCAGGTATTTCCACATGATGAATCCTCCTCTTTTTTTCTGGAGTCTGGGGTTTCCCGAAATCGAAGTCCTTTGACCATCCGTCCAGAAGCTTTTCCATAATTCTCTGAAGTTCCGCCTGCTCCTGCGCGGTAAGACGCTGAAATAAGAGGGCCTCCTGGCTGTGTATTTCTTCTCTCTTGCGTTCCAGTCTTTCCCGACCTGCATCTGTTAAGAAGAGACAGATTTTCCTGTGATCAGATGCCAGCCTGGCTCTTCGGATCAGGCCGTTGGTTTCCATTTTTCCTAAAATTTCGCTGATGGAGCCGGATTGAATTCCAAGGTGTTTTTGAAGCTCCTGCTGTGACATTCCATCGTCGGGACCATGCTCTTTTTCCCAACGGTCTAAAAGAATCAGAATTCTGCGTTGTCCGCCGCGTCCGTTTCGCCTGTGATATAAGAAGTGACCGCTTCTCTCCAGGAGAACCAATAGCTCGTGATTGGGAGAGGCACTCCCCGGTTGTCTTTCTTCTTCCATTGCAACCTCCTGTTTTATGTTACGTTCGCAGTCATTGTACATTCAGGAAAAGAATTTGTCAAGGTACCGAGAGAATTTGACGCCCTGAAAATAAGACTATTCATCTTAAGGCGACGGTGAACGTCAAATATCTTTGACGTTCCCTGTAAATTATGATATAGTAACCTTCGCCCTGTGCCGGTCAGTTCGAGACCTTCCTGACCGCAAAAACAAAACTAAAGGAGAAAATTCAATGAAAAATCAAAAGACCTTAAATCTGGTCCAGGCGGCGATGATTGCTGCTATCTATGTAGTGCTTGTACTCATTTTTAATTACTGGAGCTTTGGCGTGATCCAGTTTCGTATTGCGGAGGCACTGACAATTCTGCCGTATTTTACACCGGCGGCCATTCCCGGACTGTTTGTGGGGTGCTTTCTGGCCAATCTTCTTGGAGGCTCTGTCATCGGGGATGTGGTGTTTGGCTCCCTGGCGACATTAATTGGCGCGGTCGGTACATATTTTGCGGGTAAGGCAAAGATCAAGTGGCTTGCGCCCATACCGCCCATTGCCGCAAATACTCTGATTGTTCCCTTTGTATTAAAATATTGCTACGGCGCACAGGAGGCTGTTCCGTATATGATGCTGACTGTAGGTATCGGAGAAGTGATCGTCTGCGGAGTCTTCGGTGGACTGCTGCTTGCTGTAGTGGAAAAAAACAGGAATTATATATTCAGGCAGGGGACGAACTGACAGCTTGCAAAATGGCGCCTTCTGATATACAATGGTGTCTGGCGGCCTGTTCTGAGAACTGACAGACACTGAACCGTGAACCGGAGTGTCGGCAGTTTGGATTGCGGAGGTATATACAGGGCGTTCCTCCGCAAATGGAAACAACAGACATTTTAAAGATACGAATTATGAAGGAGGACATCATGCAGCATCTGACCTTTGACCTGACGACAGAAGGCTCCCAGCCTGGGGCAAGGCTGGAAACCTATATTCAAAATTATTCGGAGGTGTTCAAATTCACTGAGCGCCCCCTTGTCATCGTGCTGCCGGGCGGCGGCTACACTCATCTGTCACCCAGAGAGGGAGAGCCGATGGCGCTTCAGTATTGCGCCATGGGATATCACGCAGCGGTGTTGTACTACTCTCTGGCGCCTGAGGCCACTTACCCTACGCAGATTCTGGAACTGGCGAAGGCAGTGGCGCTGGTGCGAAGCCACGCGAAGGAATGGCATGTTGATCCGGAGAAGATTATCATTCAGGGCTGCAGTGCCGGCGCGCATCTTGCGGCGTTGTATGGCTGTATCTGGAATCGGGATTTTATTGCGGAGAAGATCGGACTGGGACAGCAGGAGAAGGAATTGCTTCGTCCCAACGGTCAGGTTCTGTGTTATCCGGTGATCACCAGCGGGGTGTTCGCTCACAGGGGTTCTTTCGACAGCCTGTGCGCGCAGGATGAGGCTCTGGAAGGAGAGCTGAGCATTGAGAATCTGGTCAATGAGAATACGCCGAAAACCTTCCTGTGGCACACCCAGACAGATAACGCCGTTCCTGTAGAGAACTCTCTTCTGATGGCAGCGGCGCTGGAGAAGGCGAAGATTTCTTTTGAACTGCATATTTACCCGGTGGGAAAGCATGGCATCGGGCTGGCAAACTGGTATACGCAGACGCCTGCGGGGGATGAGAATGTGGAGCAGTGCCAGTCATGGATCCAATTAGTGAAAACCTGGATGGAACATTTTTAGACTATGAATTATATTGTATTTGATCTGGAGTGGAATCAGAGTTCCACTAAATTCAGGGAAAATAAACGCTTGCCCTTTGAGATTATAGAAATCGGAGCAGTGAAGCTGGACGAGCAGGGACAATATGTGGACGGCTTCCAGAGCCTGGTCCGGCCTGTGGTGTACAGGCATATGCATAATATTACGGAGAAACTGGTGCATATCCATGAGGAGGAATTGCAGAAGGCGCGTTATTTTACAGAGGTTATGCGGGATTTCCTGAAATTCTGCGGCGAGGAATACATTTTTTGCACCTGGGGGAATCAGGATGTGGCGGAGCTGCAGCAGAATATGGACTATTATGCCATGACGCCATTATCTGAAGGGCCGCTTCAGTTTTATGATGTGCAGAAGCTGTTCAGCCTGAGATTTGATGACGGCAAAAGCCGGAAATCATTGAAAAACTGTGTGGAATTTCTGGAATTGGAGGATCCGGAGGTCCCTTTTCACAGAGCCTTCGCGGACGCATATTACACAGCGCTGATTTTTCAGAAAGTAAGCTCTGAGCAGACACTTCAGAGAATTTCGTTTGATACCTATCGTCTGCCCGCATCCAGAACAGAAGAAATCTTCTGGAAATTTGATACCTACACAAAATATATTTCAACTGCATTCCCTGATAAGCATGCTCTGTTGGCTGCAAAGAGGGTAACAACCATCCGCTGCCTTTATTGCGGTCAGCCGCTCCGCAGGCAAATGCAGTGGTTCTCGCCGAACGGCAAGAATTATTACAATGCGGGAAACTGTAGTGAGCATGGTATAATGCGCTGCAAGATCCAGGTCTGCAAGGCGGGAGAGGACCGGGTGTTTGCGGTGAAGACCATCCGGCCAATGAGGGAGACGGAGCTTGCGGAGTTTGAGAATATGCGCACCCACGCTGCACAGCACAGAGTCAGGGGAGCCAAAAAGCAGGCATGAGAAGAGGGGCTGTTATCCGCAGCCCCCTTTTATTTGGAAACATCATTTCTTTTCAGTATTATCATGAATATCAAACATCTGTACATTTCTCCTGCGGGGCCGGGAATCCATATACCGGGAGACCGGATAGTCCGGTTTTTGCCTGCGAGGGGAAGGATTGTGTCTGCGCCTGGATTGTTTTTGGGCAGCTGACGGTTTTGCCTTTTTCATAGCGGGCTGAGTTTCTTTATAGTCACGACGTTTTTTGTAGCGGGTTCGCAGAGAAAGCGTGTGGAGTCTTCCCTGAATGCCATGCTGCAGGGGCTGCCTGAAAAAGTAAAGCAGCAGGGCGGCGACAATCAGAACAGCGATTGCAATAATGACATTGCGGATGTTGATGAACAATACCCGGGTTTCACCTGTCTGATCTTCATCGGCCGTCTCTTCAGCAGCAGTCTGCTCGACCTCCAGCTCTCCGGGAGTTTCGGCGGAGGCTGTCGCGGTCTCACTGACCTCCATGTAGATTTGTGCGGAACCGATTTCATGGTCACCGTAGAGGTAGTGAGCGGTTGCCAGACAGTTTTCTTCTTCTGTTGCCAGTGTAATATAGGAAGCAGCGTCAGAGAAGTCCGCTCCGTTTGGAAGGACCACAAACGCTTCCGTATCCATGGACAAAAGCGGGGTGGAATTCCCCAGAATATCGGTCACTTCCACGTCATAGGAGGAGAGGTCGGATACATAAGCGGTATCGTTTTCGAAAATGTTGACCGTGGTAAAATTATTAAAACCAAATTCAAACAGCTCGATAGTATCTACATACTGCTGGGGAGAGGTGGCGTTCATGACTACGTAGATCAGCTTCATGCCGTCTTTCTGAGCGCAGCTGACCAGAGTTTGTCCGGCCATATCTGTATAGCCGGTCTTGGAGCCAACCAGATATTCATATTCGTAGGTGCGGCCTTCGAGAAGCTGATTCTTATTGCTTTCCCAGGTTTCCACATCCCGGCCCTCGGAGGGGTACAGATGCAGTGTCCTTTCACTGGAATAGGTGCATAAAAGGTCTACAGAGAAAAATGCTCTGGCAATCTGCGCCATATCGTAGGCGGAGGTATAATGGTTCTCATCATGGTATCCGTGGGGATTGACAAAATGAGAATCTACACAGCCCAATTCTTCGGCACGCTCGTTCATCAAATCTGCGAAAGCTTCGATGGAACCGGCGATATACTCCGCTACTCCGGCAGCCACATCGTTGGCGGAAGCAATTAAAATGGCAGCGATGCAGTCCTCCAGGGGCAGATACTCGTCTACATCTACCCATATCCGGCTGGAATCATAGGGAATGGTGTTCAGCGCCTCCTGTGTGAATACCACATTGTCCTCCAGATTTCCCTCCTCCACCGCGATCAGGCAGGTCAGAATCTTGGTGATACTGGCAGGATACATCTGCTGGTGCATATTTTTCTCATAAAGGACGGTGCCTGTGTCCGCTTCAATCAGAATGGCGGTTTCGCTGGAAATTTCCGGCCCGGTGGGCCATTCAACACTGACGCTGGTGTCAGAACCGGAAAGCTCTGTTGCCTGGACGTCTGTGCCGGCACAACATAGGAAGAGAGCGGAGGCAAGAACCGCCGCAAGAATTTTATGGGGCAAGCGCATAAGAAAAAAACTCCTTTGACAAACTGTCATTTATCATACTATAAAACTTCAAAAAACCAAAGCCTTTTCATTAAAATTTCATGAAATTTTGCTATTTAAAAAAGTGGACTTTGCACGTAAAATGAGTCGATGAGTGGGAGTGGGCGCTATGAATATGATCGCTCTCAGTAACAGTGTGTGTTGATTTGGAGGAAGCTATGCGGCTGCGCAATGTTCCCGGCGCCGGGGAGGTTCTTGAGGCGAGCGAATATGTGATTAAGGAGCCGACGGAAATGAAAGGCAGGTGGCGGGAGCTTTTTTCCTGTCAGGAGAGGGATGCCTCTGAAGCTCCGCTCCATTTGGAGATTGGCATGGGAAAGGGGGCATTCCTGCATCAGATGGCACTCCTTCATGGCGAAATTGCTTATGTGGGTCTGGAAAGATACAGCAGCGTGCTGGTGAAGGCGCTTTCCAGACTGGAGGCGGAGCCGTTAAAGAATGTGAGGCTTGTCTGCGCGGACGCGGAGGAAATTCCGGAGATGTTTGACCCCGGCGAGGTGGACAGGATTTATCTGAATTTTTCTGATCCCTGGCCGAAAGCGCGGCATGCCAAAAGGCGGCTGCCGGGGAGAGCATTTCTTGAGTGTTTTGACAGAATCTTAAGTCCGGAAGGAACGATTGAGTTTAAAACGGATAACCGGGAGCTGTTCGATTTCGCGGTGGAGGAAGCGAAGGAGGCCGGCTGGGAGTTTGAAGCGCTCACATACGATCTGCATCATGACAGGATACTGTGTGATGGCAATGTGATGACCGAATATGAAAAGAAATTTTCTCAAAAGGGGAATCTCATCTGCAAGTATATTATTTACCGTATTCAGAAATGATAAAAACAGGAAATCATAACTTTCAGCAATGATGAAAAATGAAAAGAAACGGAGGAATCAAACAATGGCGATGATTTTCAATGAACAGAATTTTGACGAGGAAGTGTTAAAGAGCACACTGCCGGTTTTAGTTGATTTTTATGCGGACTGGTGCGGTCCATGTAAGATGATGGCTCCCATCGTGAGCCAGCTGGCGGAGGAATATGAAGGAAAGATCAAAATAGGAAAGGTCAATGTGGATGACAGCAATCAGCTGGCGGGGCAGTTCCAGATCAGAAATATTCCGTCCTTTATTATTTTTAAAAATGGACAGGCTGTGGAGAAATATGTGGGCAGCATGAAAAAGACCGAGCTGGAGGAAAAGCTGAAGGTGGTTCTTTAAAAATAGTGATCCGGGGCCCCAGGTCCCGGATTTTTTCAAATCAGTGACTGCAGTGCAATCAGCTTTTATACATGAGGTTAAGAGATGTATATATTATTTGTAATTATGTGGATTCTGTTCAATGGCAGCGTTACTCCGGAGATTGTGGTTTTTGGACTGGTCATTGCGGCAGCGATCTACTGGTTTATATGTAAATTCATGGATTTCAGTGTGCGGAAGGATATTGCGATGATCCGGCAGTCTTTCAGAA
>JAJPYH010000300.1:0-2700 GCA_021205045.1 Lachnospiraceae bacterium
AGGCGGTGCGGAATGAGACGGACGGGTTGGGAATTATTCACGATTCCAGCCGTTATAAGCCACTCCGGCTGGGGCAGAACGGGGGCTTTCACGAAAAAAACGGGGATCGGGGGAAAGATCACCGGGAATGGGGCGAGCGCGGGCTCAGAGGCTATGAACAGGCAGGAAGGCCGGAAAGACATTTTAAAGGGGAAAACGGCGGTTTTGGCGGGCCGCGCTCCATGGGCGGCGTCAGAGTCATGAATTCGGATATCAGAAATGAGGATATTATCACCGGCACGGAAAATAAGGTGATGCAGACCTTCCGGAGGGGACAGGAAAGGTTTGCCCCCCATTTTGTCCTGCTTTGCTGCGCACCCTCCGCTTCCATGATCAACTCTGATCTGGAATACGCCGCGGAGAAGATTTCCGGGCTCAGCGGTCTGCCTGCCGCGGAGGTGAAAATTGCCGGAGAAAGGGATTATCTGTACGGCATCGGAATGACGCTGGAGGCAATAGGAAAGCTGCTTCTGACAGCACAGAAAACCATTCCCGGCACCATCAATATTCTGGGAGCCAATACCATTGACTGGGGGAAGGAGACGCTGCTGTCCGCAGAAAGGCTTTTTACCGACGCAGGCTGGCAGGTGATTTCCCGCTGGGGCGTCAGGGAGACCACTGAGAATCTGAAAAGGGCTGCCGCTGCCCGGGTCAACGTAGCGGTCAGTGAGGCAGGGCTGAGGCTGGCAAGGTATATGGAGAGCGAATTCGGCATTCCCTATGTGGCGGGAGCGCCCTTTGGAGAGGAGGCTGCAAAAGACCTGCTGGGGGGGGCACTGTCTGCATATCAGGCGCAGGATGGGTCCGGGAAGACGGAATCCGGAAAGGCAAAATTCGGCGGGACGGAAGCCGGAAATGCTGAATCCTGCAGAGCGGTATCATCAGGCGGGAATTGTCTGAAGTCAGAGGTCCCGGAGTCGGAAAGAGAGAAAGCGGTATCGCCTGAGCAGATTGCGGAAGCTCCGGAGATTCTCATTGCGGCGGAACAGTTCATTGCCAACGCTGTGAGACAGACGCTATTTTTTCACGGACTTCGCAGTATTCGCGTCCTCAGCTTTTATGACATGGACCGCGCCTGTATGCTCCAGGGGGATAAAAAGCTGGCCTGCGAGGATGATTTCGCGGCGGAGGCCAATGCTGCTTCTGTCCGCATGATTATTGCGGATCCGGATTATCAGCCGCTGGTGAAGAAAGAGGCAGCATATATTGGTTTTCCCAATGGAGGAAGCTTTTCCCCGGTGAGCCCGACGGAAAACTTTGATATGACGGGGGAACGGCTGGATCGCTGGCTGAGGGAAAAAGGCTGTTTCTGATGAAAAAGGATACGGAGAGATACCATAATGAGACAAATTGCAATCTACGGAAAGGGAGGAATCGGCAAGTCCACCACTTCTCAGAATCTGGCCGCGGCATTATCGGAAGCGCAAAAGAACATCATGATCGTGGGCTGTGATCCCAAGGCGGATTCCACCCGCCTGATCCTTCACGGACATGTGGCACAGACCGTTCTCGACACCATGAGGGAAAAAGAGGAGGAGGACGTTGAACTTGATAATCTCCTCCATACCGGTTTTCATGGAATTCGGGCGGTGGAGTCCGGCGGCCCTGAACCCGGTGTAGGCTGCGCCGGGCGCGGAATTGTCACGGCCATCAATCTGCTGGAGGATCTGGGCGCATACACAGCGGACCTGGATTACGTCATTTATGATGTGCTGGGGGATGTGGTCTGCGGCGGCTTCGCCATGCCCATCCGGGAAGGAAAGGCAAAGGAAATTTACATTGTCTGCTCCGGCGAGATGATGAGCCTTTACGCCGCCAATAACATCTGCAAGGGAATCCGCCGCTATGCGGAAAGCGGGAAGACCAGTCTGGGAGGGATGATCTGCAACTCCCGCCTGGTGGACCGGGAGCGGGAGCTTGTGGAGGAATTTGCCGACAGGCTGAATACGAGGCTGATTTATTTTATTCCCCGGGATAACATTGTGCAGCGTGCCGAGCTGCACCGGAGAACTGTCATTGAATATGCCCCGGAGTCCGCCCAGGCCAACGAGTACCGCGCCCTGGCCCGCATGATTGACAGTAACACGCAATTTTCCGTGCCCACCCCGATTTCCAACGATGAGTTGGAGGAACTGCTGTTGAAATATATCTCTGAGAATGACAGAAATCCTGCATCTGACTGTTTGTATCAGCGCTGATGGATCCTGCGTTTTCCATGCCGGAGATCATTGACTCAGTGCCTTTGTCAAACGGGAGAAAATCGGGGAATGCAGGCGGTATTTATTTGTCTTTTATAGTCGATTCTGTAATGAAATTCCGGCAGATGCCGTACAGAGAACTTCGGCATGATATCCCGGCCTCCACATAGATCCCGTCCTCCCGGTATTCCGTGACGCTGACATGACCTTCTCTGGTCAGTCTGTCCAGAAGCGCCGCCTCCCGGTAGGGCAGCAGCAGGCAGACAGGGCGGACAGCGCCGAAGAGCTGTTCGCAGATCAGGTCCAGAAGCTCGTCCAGGCCCAGACCCGGACCGGCAGCCATGCGGATGGAGGACTTTTCGCGGTTGACGATGGGCAAAGTATCTGTCAGGGCGACACTTTTGACGTTGGTGTCAGTTCTGGCTGCCCGGGCAGTCTGATCAGACGATAGAGGGCCGCTGTG
>JAJPYH010000300.1:2710-7151 GCA_021205045.1 Lachnospiraceae bacterium
CCGCTGTCCCCAATTACCAGATCCGCCTTATTATATACGGTAATCACGGGAATATCCCCTGCACCCAGGTCGGAAAGCGTCTGACGAGTGACATCCATATGCTCCCTGTAATGAGGGTCGGACACATCCACCACCTGCAGCAGCAGGTCGGCGGCGCAGACCTCCTCTAAGGTGGAGCGGAAGGCGTCCACCAGATGATGGGGCAGCTTCTCGATAAAGCCCACAGTGTCAGAGAGATAAAAGGGCGGTCTGCCCGCGGGGGTCAGTTTGCGGACGGTGGTGTCCAGCGTAGCGAAAAGCATGTCCTGCTGCAGGACGGTCTTTTCCTCCATGTCCTTCACATCGCGGTTGCCGTATTTTAACAGAAACTGATTTAAGATGGTAGATTTCCCGGCGTTGGTGTAGCCCACCAGGGATACCTGGGGAATCCGGGATTTGGCGCGGCTCTTTCTCTGGACGCCGCGCTGCTTTTTGATTTCCTCCACCTCCCGGTTCAGCTCGGTGATCCGGTGCTCAATCCTGCGCCGGTCCAGCTCCAGCTTCGTCTCCCCGGCGCCCCTGTTGGAGCGGGAACCGGCGCTGCTGCTGGTGCTGCCGCCCTGACGGGAGAGGGCCTGTCCCATGCCTGTGAGCCTGGGCAGCAGGTACTGGTATCTGGCCAGATCTACCTGCAGGCGGGCCTCCCTGGTCTTTGCCCGGGAGGCAAAGATTTCCAGAATGACAGCGGTCCGATCCATAATGGGCAGGCCGATGGCTTCATTCAGGTTGCGCACCTGGGAGGGGGAGAGGGCGTCGTCGAAGACGATGATATCCGCCTCCAGTTTCTCCGCGTAATCCCTGACCTCCTGCACCTTTCCGGGACCGATGTACAGGGCGCTGTGAGGTTTGGGCATGGACTGGGTGGTCACTCCGGCTGCCTCGTAGCCGCAGGCTTCGCAGAGGTCTTCCAGCTCCTTCATATGGTGGTCAAAGCCGGAATCATTTCCCAGATTCAGACCCACAAGTATGACCTTATCCTTTATCATTTCCATGTGGTATATCCCCCTCAGATTTCTCTTTTACTGCGGGAAGTTTATCATAAAAGACGGCGCAGTTTTCCGAAGCTTTCTCAGAAGTGTTTATACTTCTTGCTCTAAAATCACCCTGCATTGCTTTTTATAGTAGGCAATTCCGTATTTCAGGATGGTCTGCATATCATCCTCCCTCAGCTCAGCGGTATAGTCGTGATCATGGATCTGCTGCATGGCCTCAGCGCAGGCAGCGTCAAGGTTCCCGTTGTCCGCGTATTTCACTTCTATGATAACGCCGATTCCCTCGTCCTCCATTTCGATTTGGATGTCAGGGTACCCATCGCCGGCTTCCCGGTTGGAATCAACGCTCCATTCATTTTTGCAGATCAGGATTCCCAGGAGCAGACCATGATAAAAGCTTTCTTTATACTCCTTTCTCACGGCGGTATCGCGGATGCTGACGGTTTTCGCCATGCATCTGGTGAAGGCATGCTCCACTCTGTCAGCGCTGCCATCCTTCAGGGCAGTGCAAAATTCTGTTACCAGAGCGTCATCCTGAGCTACCTGCTCTTCAAACAGCTACAGAATAAAATCGTTGAAAATATCCCGAACCTCGTTGTTTGGAATTTTCAGACGAACCAGATTGCCGGAAGAATAATCGCTTAATGTCAGATATCCGGTGGCGAACAGCAGACTCCACAGGTTATCCACATTGTCATATATGGTATTATAGGTCAGCTGTTCTTCAATCCTTTTCTGGACAGTTTCCCCGCTGATCAGGCGTTCGATCTGGGCTTTGGTTACTCCGTTTCCCATCAGTCGGATGAAACGTCTGACCTCATCATTGCCGCTGGAGTTCTTCCAGTAGCTTTTCGGCTGTTTATCGAATGAGGACAACAATTGGTCACACCAGTTGATGACATCCCAGGGATTATAGACATAAGCATTGGCAATTTGATAACCGTCATACCATTCTTTTGTGATATCATAATATGCGGATAGCTCATAATAGTCCAGCATTTGCCGGACTTCTGCGTCCGTAAAGCCAAATTGCTCATCACATCTTTGATCCAGCAGAGTAAACATTTTCGGATTATTCAGGCCGGTGAAAATACTTTCTTTTGAAACCCGCAGGCATCCGGTCAAAACCGCAAAATACAGGCTGCGGTTGGTTTTTAAGGCCGCGTCCAGCATGTTCCGGATCAGACTGATCATCTGCTCATAGTAGCCCTGTGTGCTTGCCTTTGCCAGCGGCACATCATACTCGTCGATCAGGATGATTACTTTTCGATCAAAATGTTTCTCCAAAAGATGAGAAAGTGTGCTGAGACTGCTGGTCATGGTGCTTTCCGACATGACAAAGGTGCTGGTCGCGGTTTCATCCACCACAATCAGCTGGCTGTATAATTTCCGTTCGGTTTCCGTGAGCTTTTCGCTGGTTGACAGAAAAGAAAATCTCATCGCTTCTTTGGCGAGAATGGTGCAGAGCTCATTTCTGGCAAATTCGTAGTCCCTCCCGTGAGCGGTTTTCAGGCTGATGGAAATGACCGGATACCGCCCCATATGTTCCTCGCAGAGCGCTGTCTCCTTTGAAATCGCCAGACCATCAAATAATATCGGGTCTGTGCCAATCTCAAAAAAGCTGCGGAGCATGCTCATATTGAGACTTTTGCCAAAGCGCCGGGGGCGCGTAAACAGATTCACTTCCCCCCTTTTCATCATCAGTTCCTTGATCAGACCGCTTTTGTCTACATAATAGCAGTCAGTTTTCCGAAGCTTTTCAAAATCATCTATCCCAATCGGGAGCATTTTTTTGTTCATGATGTCTCCTTTTAGTATAAAGCAGGGTTTGCACTTCAATCACTGAGAATGTGTTGGTGTGTTTACGCAGGATATGCTCTGAGGAGCGTATCTTCGCATCCATAATTGTAAAAAAGTTTACCATAAGTGGAGGGGTTAAGCAAGCAGACAGCGGCGTTCTTTTTGATTTTCTGGTGTTTGGACCCGACAATATCTTACAATGCTGTCTGAACCGTATTCCGTTCAGTGATAAAGATCCTTCAGCGTGAACAGCATGATATTGCTGTCCGGGGTGGTGTGAAACCAGTCGCTGTATCCGCTCAGGGAGAAAAACAGATATTTCACGATTCGATATTTGCCCTGAATGACCGCGGATCGTCTGATCAGTGTGTCATAAACTTCCTTATCCATTTTTTCATTTTTAAATATACATTCCCCTAAAACAACTGTTTTATCGATGTCAGAGATCCCGACAACGTCGATATCGGCGGATTGCTGATATTTCCCGGCAGCAGAGTCGAGAACCTCTGTTCCCCACCAGGTTCCGACCTTAGTCAGAAAATTCCCGAATACTCCCTGAATGCCCTGTTCCAGCGTGTAATATCGGCACATGTCCTCGAAGACACTGCCCATGTATGCGTGCAGCTCGTTTTGAACAATCCTGTCATAGTAGAGATTTCCCTGCCCGATTTCAATGACGCTGACCGCTTTTGGAATGAATCTGTACCAGAATTGAAACATGTGATCTTCTAAAACATACTGCGTTTTCTTTTTGTTTTTTTCTTCAGTGATGCAGTTCTTTTTTCTACCAGGCCGATACTGATCAGCTTGTTGAGGGAATACAGAACCGTGGGAAGGTTTTCCCCGGTTTTCTGCGCAATCTGATTGACAGTGTTAATACCGGATGCGATCTGTTCAATGATATTGTTGACGAGCGTTACTTCCGAAAATTCCTGTGTTAAAAGATTGCGCGTTTCATCGTAAAGATATCCGTCTCTCTGAAAAAAAGCTTTTTGATATTGTCATGAATGCTTCTGGCAGGATCCATCAGGGCAAGATACTTTGCAACTCCCCCTGTGACGCCGTAGCAGATCGCTTTGTCCTCAAAAGAGTAGTCGGGGACGAAAAGCGCGGCGGTTTTATAATCAAAAGCCTCCAGTCTGATCTGCGAGCTTCGTCTGCCAAACAGGGGACTTTTCTCACTCAGAATCTTATTTTCCATAAAGCTGAGTGCCGAACCGCAGAGAATGATCATGAGATTTTTATTCTGCCATTTTGTATCGATGTATTTCTGCAGAATGGAAAGAAGTGCTTCATCTTTCTCAGCCCAGTATGGCAGTTCGTCAATCACTAGAACTATTTTTTCGGAACGCAGTTTATCCGTCATATAATCGAAGACCGCCTCTAAGGAGGAAAACGTGGCACTGCCCAAAGAAGGGTCAAAGTAAAACAGGATCTGCTGTGTGAATAATTCCAGGTTGCGGGCTGCGCCCACTTTGGTCGCAGTGTAGAAGATAGCTTTTTTGTCTTTGATAAATTCTGTTATCAGCGTCGATTTGCCGATTCTTCTTCTGCCGTAGATCACGGACATGCCAAAACCGGCCCTGTCATAGAGCTCCTGCAGACTTGCC
>JAJPYH010000013.1 GCA_021205045.1 Lachnospiraceae bacterium
ATAGGAAGAGGATTTTCAGTGTTCGGTTTTGAGGGTACAATGTGTTGTTGTATCAGATGGCCCGGTAGCTCAGTTGGTTAGAGCGCCGCCCTGTCACGGCGGAGGTCATGGGTTCGAGCCCCACCCGGGTCGCTTATCAGAGAGCAATCGTGTTATTTAGATAATATGTGGGATCTTAGCTCAGCTGGGAGAGCACCTGCCTTACAAGCAGGGGGTCACAGGTTCGAGCCCTGTAGGTCCCAGTTCTAAAAAACTATGCCGATGTGGCTCAATTGGCAGAGCAGCTGATTTGTAATCAGCAGGTTATCGGTTCGAGTCCGATCATCGGCTTTGCATTAGACATAAGGCATGGAATTTCCAATATTGTGTATAATGTATATGGGTGGATTCCCGAGTGGCCAAAGGGGACAGACTGTAAATCTGCTGCGATAGCTTCGGTGGTTCGAATCCACCTCCACCCATTCGGCTTTTAGCCAATATCAAATGAATACCGCGGGGTGGAGCAGTCTGGAAGCTCGTCGGGCTCATAACCCGAAGGTCGTAAGTTCAAATCTTACCCCCGCTACTCGATGCCCAGATAGCTCAGTTGGTAGAGCGGAGGACTGAAAATCCTTATGTCGCTGGTTCGATTCCGGCTCTGGGCATTTTTTGAGCCATTAGCTCAGTCGGTAGAGCACTTGACTTTTAATCAAGGTGTCGGGGGTTCGAATCCCCCATGGCTCACGCTAATGGATTTATTGGGAGAAAAATGACAGAGTTTCAGGTTTTGCAGTAGCCGTTGTCTGGAGATGGAAAGACAATGGCTTTTTTGTAGTTATATGGCATTCCATAGGAAGATATGACAGAGTCTGTGATTGAATGGGGAAAGGGGAATGAATGGCCTTGAAACAGAGTGATCTGACTTTGACTCAAAAGCTGAGGGAATATGCGGAGTCAGATTTTTACCCCTGTCACATGCCGGGACATAAAGGCAGCGGGAATACCGGAAGCGTGTTTGACTGCCTGCATGGGATGGACATTACGGAGATTGATGGATTTGACAATCTTCATCATGCGGATGATATACTGAGGAAGGTACAGGATGACGCAGCCACAGCATTTGGAGCGGATGCAAGCTTTTATCTGGTAGGCGGAAGTACGACAGGTATTCTGGCGGCTGTGTCAGCGGCGCTGCCTGCGGGCGGTGAGCTGCTGATAGCCAGGAACTGCCACAAGTCAGTCTATCACGCGGCGTATCTTCGAAGTCTTAAGCTCCACTATATTTTGCCCGGATTTGATAGAGAGGGTCAGATTTTTGAGCCGGTGACAGCCTGTCAGGTGAGAGATGCTTTGAAGCGGCATCCGGATGCTGGCGCAGTGTTGATTACCAGTCCTACATATGAGGGATTGACGGCAAATGTGGAGGAAATTGCGGAGGTTGTCCATAAACAGAATATTCCACTGATTGTAGACGAGGCGCATGGCGCTCATTTTGGATTTGCTGAGTGTCTGCCACCCAACAGTAATGCCTGGGCGGATCTTGTAGTACAGTCTTTGCACAAGACTACGAAAGCGCTGACGCAGACAGCGCTGCTTCATGTGAACGGAGAAAGGGTGCCTGCTGCGCTGGTGCAGAGGTATCTGGATATTTATATGACCAGCAGCCCTTCTTATCTGTTAATGGCGAGTATGGAGGAGGCAGTCGTAGATTTGCGGGATCATGGAGAGAAGCTGTACCGGGAATTTATGGAACGAGTGTCAGGCTTCCTGAGACAGACAGCGGAGCTGAAACAATTGTTTGTTTATAATGGAAAACGGAACAAAGCGGATCCTTGCAAGATTCTGATTTGCTCCCGTATGACGGAGTTCTCGGGGAAGGATCTGTACAATGTGTTATTGCAAAGGTATCATCTGCAGATGGAACTTTGTGAGAATAATCACGTACTGGCGATAATGATGCCCTACGACAGACAGGAGGGATTTGACAGGCTTGCCGTAGCATTGAATGAGATCGATCAAAGTCTCCTTTATGGACTTCCCGGCAAGGATTGCAGTCGGAGCGTCAATGCAGATATGTTGCCGGTCTGTCTGCCGCGGCAGGCGAAAATCCTGGCGGAAAGCTGGGGAGGCGGACACTTTGTTCCATTATCTGAATGTGACGGAAAAGTCAGTGCTGAATTTATATATCAATATCCACCGGGGATTCCGCTGATTGTACCGGGGGAGGTCTGGGATGAGGCTGCAATCCATCAGGTGAAGGAAAGAATCGCCAGGGGCTATGAAATACTTGGAATTAACGAAAAAAGTGGTACAATAGGGGCGATGGTGAATGACGATGGGTAAAATCTTTGTTTTAATGGGAAAAAGCGCCTGCGGCAAGGACACGATCTTCAAAATGCTGATAGAAGAAAAGGGTCTTGCCCTGCGTCAGATTACACTCTACACGACTCGTCCCATGCGGGAGGAAGAGGAGAATGGCCGGGAATATTTTTTTGTGACAGAAGACAGCTTTGAGGAGTTTCTTGCGCAGGGGAAGGTGATAGAGTACAGAACCTATCAGACCGTACATGGACCGTGGACTTATTTTACAGCTCTGGATGGGCAGATTGATCTGGAACGCAGGAGTTACCTGCTGATTGCAACTCTGGAAGCCTATAATAGTTTTGTGCAATATTTTGGGAAGGATGCTGTGGTGCCGGTACTGATCACGCTGGAGGATGGAGAGCGGCTGCAGCGTGCCCTGGACAGGGAGCGGAGGCAGGACCTGCCCAGATATGAGGAGATGTGCCGCAGGTTTCTGGCAGACAGCGAGGATTTCTGTGAGGAAAATATTGCCCGTGCGGGGATTTCGGAGAGTTTTGAAAACCGGGAACTGATCGAATGTGAACTCAAAATCTGTGAGTATATCCGGAAAGCACTGTCCGGGAAAGGATCTGAAAAGAAAGAATTGTAAGCGGTATGGGAAATTTTGAGGATATTATCGGACAACAGCATATCAAAAACCATATGTTGGCAGCTGTGCGTCATCAGAATCCATCCCATGCCTATCTTCTGTATGGGGAGCGCGGCAGCGGGAGAAAGATGTTGGCAAAAGCTTTTGCCAAAGCGCTGCAGTGCGAGGATCCGACAGGAAATAAGCCCTGCGGCAAATGCTTAAGCTGCATGCAGATGATCACCGGCAATCATCCGGATGTCATCTATGTACGGCATGAGAAGCCGAATGTGATCAGTGTGGACGAGGTGCGCCGCCAGATCAACCAGGATGTGGATATCAAGCCCTATCGTTCTGCGTGGAAGATTTATATCGTGGACGAGGCGGAAAAAATGAATGTTCAGGCGCAGAACGCAGTATTGAAAACGCTGGAGGAACCGCCGTCCTATGCGGTGATCCTGTTGATTACAACGAACCTGGACAGCATGCTTGAGACCATTAAAAGCCGCTGTGTCAATATGGCTACAAGGCCGGTGGAGGATGAAAAGCTGCAGCGCTTTCTCATGGAAAAAGAGCTTCTGCCGGACTATAAGGCGAGCGTCTGTACCGCCTTTGCCAGAGGAAATGTGGGGAGGGCGCTGGAACTGGCGTCCAGCCAGGAATTTGAGGAAACCCGGGAGGAGGCCATATCACTTCTTCGGTCGCTGGGAGCCAAAAGCGCTGCAGAGTTAGCGGCTGTTGCCAAAAAGAAAGTGGATAAAAGTCAGGATACATCCGGTTTCCTGGAGCTTCTGCAGTTCTGGTACAGGGATGTTTTGCTCTATAAGTCGACGGGAAGCGCAAAACACTTGATTTTTACTGAGGAATTACAGTATATTAGAAAGATGGCAGCAGCATATTCCTATGAGGGGTTAAATCAGATTCTGGATACGATTTTGCGGACGGCGGACAGGCTTTCGGGAAACGTAAATGCTGAATTGAGCATGGAGTGGCTGCTGTTGACGTGCAGGGATCATCTGATGTAAAATGGCGGGAAAGCGGCTGCGAATATTTTCAGGACTGACAAGGGAGCAGCCAGTTGAGAAAGTCACCTGCATCATGGTGACAGGGAGGTTGATAGATGACAAAAATTATTGGTGTGAGATTTCGGACAGCGGGAAAGGTTTATTATTTTGATCCGCTGGAGTTTGAGGTAAAACGGGGAGATCATGTGATTGTGGAGACTGCCCGGGGGATAGAGTACGGTACTGTAGTATGTGCTCCCAGAGAGGTGGAGGATGACCAGATTGTTTCCACATTAAAACCGGTGCTGCGTATAGCCAGTCAGAGGGATATGGAGCAGGAGGCGGACAATAAGAGGAAAGAAAAAGAGGCGTTCAAAATCTGTCTTGAGAAAATAAAAGAGCATGGCCTGGATATGAAGCTGATTGACGCCGAGTATACCTTTGATAATAATAAGGTGCTGTTTTATTTTACAGCGGACGGAAGAATTGATTTCAGGGATCTGGTGAAGGACCTGGCGTCCATTTTCAGGACAAGAATTGAACTGCGCCAGATCGGCGTTCGTGATGAGACCAAGATTCGGGGAGGTATCGGCATCTGCGGCAGACCGCTGTGCTGCCATTCTTACCTGACGGATTTTATTCCGGTATCCATCAAGATGGCGAAGGAACAGAATTTAAGTCTGAATCCGACCAAGATCTCCGGAATGTGCGGCGGGCTGATGTGTTGTCTGAAAAATGAGCAGGATACTTATGAGGAGCTGAACCGTAAGCTGCCCGGTGTGGGAGATGTAGTGATCTGTCCGGGTGCGCTGAAGGGAACGGTCAGCAGCGTGAATGTACTCAGGCAGACTGTGAAGGTTGTGGTGGAAGAAGGGGACGATAAGGAAGTCCGTGAATTTGCCGCGGGGGAGATTCGCTTTCATCATCACAAAAACAGCAAGGTGGAAATCACAGAGGAAGAGCTGCAGGCGGTCAGAGATCTGGAAGAAAAAAATAATGTGGAGAGCCTGGAGCCGGAGGAAGTGACCTATAAGCCTGAACGAAAGGAACGGTCATACAGGGAGCGCAGCAGGGAAAACCGGAGCAGGGATGGTCGGAACCGTGAGGGGATGGAAAAAAGAAATTCCCGAAGCTGGGAACGTAACGATTCAAGAAGCAGCCGGGGCCGTGAGAGCGCGGAAGGCGGAAACGGCAGAAGCCGCGAAGCTGTGGAAAGCGGAAACAGCAGAAATCGTGAAGGTCTGGAAACAGGAAGCAATAGAAGTCGTGAACGTACGGAAGCCAGAAGCAGCAGAAGCCGTGAAGGCTCGGAAGTCAGGAACAACCGGAGCCGTGATGACTCAGGAGCGAAAGGAACGCGCAGACAGGGTACGGAGGAACGGGCCTCTGAACAGAAGGCCGGCCAGGACAAGCCTGTGAAAACTTCTGTGGAGAGCGAGAATAATAGTCAGAATAGCCAGACAGGCAGCCGCAGAAGGAATAATTACCGTTACAGAAAACCACGCAGGACAGAAGAAAATGGAGCAAACATTGAAAGTGAGACTAAACCCCGGTGAGAGGCTGGACGATCTGCAGCGCTGCGGATATTGCATTATTCAGAATCCGGGAAACTTCTGCTTTGGCATGGATGCGGTGCTCCTTTCAGGTTTTGCCTTTGCCAGGAGCGGCGACAGGGTTCTTGATCTGGGCACCGGTACCGGCATTATCCCGATACTGATGGCGGCAAAAACCCAGGCCGCTGCGCTGGTAGGGCTGGAAATCCAGCATGAGAGCGCGGATATGGCTGACAGAAGCGTCATTTATAATGGGCTGCAGGAACGGGTAAAGATTGTAGAAGGGGATTTAAAAGAGGCGGCGGATATTTTTGGAGCCGCCTCTTTTGATGTTGTTACCTGCAACCCGCCTTATATGATTGGAAATCACGGACTGACGAACTCTGAAGAGGCTAAGGCCATCGCCAGACATGAAATCCTGTGTACTCTGGAGGATGTGATTTCTCAGGCGGCGAAGGTGTGCAGGCCGGGAGGGCATTTTTTATGGTACACAGGCCTTTTCGGCTGGCAGAGATTATTTCGCTGATGGTGCGGTATCATCTGGAGCCCAAACGGATGCGCCTGGTTTATCCGAAGGCGGATAAAGAGCCCAATATGGTACTGATTGAGGGTGTCCGGGGCGGAAACAGCCGTATGAAGGTGGAAAAACCTCTGATCGTCTATGATAATGAGGGAAATTATACGCCGGAGATTTATGAGGTATATGGATACTGAGACAGAAAGGCCTCATCCGGAGGAAGCCGGAATTGATAACAATCATTGATGACAGCAGGGGAAAAAGCTATGGCAGGAATGTTATATTTATGCGCTACACCCATAGGTAACCTGAAGGATATGACGCCTCGGGTGGTTGAGACATTAAACAGCGTGGATCTGATTGCTGCGGAGGACACAAGGAACAGCAGGAAGCTGCTGACCCATTTTGATATCCACACGCCTATGACCAGTTACCATGAGTACAATAAGGTGGAAAAAGCATATCAATTGATAGAAAAAATGTGGCAGGGTCTGAATATAGCGCTGATTACGGATGCGGGAACGCCTGCTGTCTCTGATCCCGGGGAGGTGCTGGTGCGGATGTGTCAGGAGGCGGGGATTGCGGTGACATCTTTGCCGGGTCCCGCGGCCTGTATCACAGCGCTGACATTGTCGGGCCTGAGCACCCGCCGCTTTTGTTTTGAAGGATTTCTCCCCACTGAAAAAAAAGACAGGAACATCATTTTGGAGGAGCTGAAAACGGAAAGCCGGACCATAATCATTTATGAGGCGCCTCATCGGCTGAAGAGGACATTGAAGGAGCTTTATGAAACTCTTGGCGATCGGCGCGTTACCCTCTGCAGGGAGTTGACGAAGGTGTTTGAGACGGTGCTTCCAACAACACTCAAAGACGCGGCTGTTTTGTATGAGGAAGAGGAACCCAGAGGGGAGTTCGTGCTGGTGATTGAGGGCAGGAGCCTGAAGGAGAAGCGGCAGGAGGAGATCGAAGGCTGGGAGAGGATGTCTGTGGAAGAGCATATGGAGTTTTACGAGAGCCAGGGGATGGATTACAAAAGCGCTATGAAGCAGGTGGCGAAAGACAGAGGTGTAGGAAAGCGGGAAATATATGATTATTTAAATGGTGTTAGTCAGTAATTGGGTCGTTAAGCCTTTAAGTCCGTTTTTTGGGA
>JAJPYH010000138.1:0-3912 GCA_021205045.1 Lachnospiraceae bacterium
CGGGCAGTGCGGGACAGAACCTTATCGTACTCCTTATCCTTCAGCATCCCTATTATATAGATCATCCGCTTATTTGTAAAATAAATTTCAATATTCTGAGAAAGTCTGCGGGCCGCGTCCTCATTATGAGCCCCGTCCAGCACAAACAGGGGATGCTTTCCGATGACCTCCATCCGGCCAGGCCACCGGGTCTGCTCCAGGCCCTCGTAAACGGCCTGATCAGGAATGTCCAGACCGCGCCCGCGAAGCTGACGGATACATTCGACGGCCAGAACCGCGTTGGCAATCTGATGTCTGCCGGCCAGGTGAATTCTGCATTTCCGGAATTCTTTATAATGAAACTGCTGAGTGGTCAGGTTCTCGCTGAAGATTCTGGCCTGAGAGCTGTCGGCTACAATCAGTCTGCTTTCCGGTTTTTGCATCTCCGCCTCCTGCTGCAGGATTGCTTTTGGGGGCGTCCTATCCGCATCGGCGCTGATATGGGGAGCCGGGGCACTGTCCATCTTTCCGATGTCTGATACACAGCATTTCGCTGCAGCCTTTTCAAGCTCCGCCATCGCCTCCGGCTCCTGGTTGGTGGTCACAAAGACCGCTCCCGGCTTGGCGATTCCCGCCTTCACCGCGGCAATCTGCCCCAGCGTTTTCCCCAGGACAGCCATGTGATCCATGCTGATGGAGGCCCAGACACAGGCCAGCGGATGCTGAATAATATTGGTAGCGTCGTCGGCGCCGCCCAGCCCCACCTCCAGCACCACATAATCGCACCTTTTTTCATGAAAATAAAGAAAGGCAAGGGCGGTCTCCATCTCAAAAACGGTCGGGTGCGGAAAGCCCCAGGACGTTATTTCCTCACAGAGAGCCTTCAGTCTCCCCATATACTCACAGAGAGCCTTCTGAGAAATCATGCGGCGGTTGATGCAAAATCTCTCCCTGTAATCACTGATGGTGGGGGAGGTATAGGTGCCGACCCGATATCCTGCCGCCTGCAAAATGGAAGACAGATACGCCACAGTGGAGCCTTTTCCGTTGGTGCCCGCCACATGAATGATCTGCAAATCATCCTGAGGCTGTCCCAGAGCCGAGCATAATCGCTTCATATTGTCCAGCCCCAGCACAGAGCCGTACTGTGACAGAGATTCGATGTAGTCTAAAGTTTGTCTGTAATTCATGCAGTCCGCCCTCATAATGATTCTTCAACATCGTACAATGAACGATACAGGATCGTTTTTGTTTCCAGTGCCTGAAAGGATACCTGTCCTCCGGCAACGAATTTCAGTTTAGCACAGCCTGACAAATTTGCAAGGGCTGAACTCAACTTTTCAAAAGTTACTATTCACAGCCACCTTGGAAAATCAACTTTTTTCATTTTGTCATTGAAACCTGAAAACGATTTTGCTATACTACGTAGAGAAAAAAAGAAGGAGGCATCTTATGGAAGTAAAGGAATGCTTAAAGACCAGACGAAGCGTTCGTCAGTTCACCAATCAGGAAGTAGATCCGAAGCTGATCGGGGACATCATAGATACCGTCAGCTACTCCCCCAGCTGGAAGAACACCCAGGTCACCCGCTATGCGGCGGTAACCGGAGAGTTGAAGGACCGCATCGCCGCGGAATGCACCGGCCAGTACGCGCATAACGGCGATATTATCAGAAACGCACCCGTGCTGATGGTGCAGTATTTTATCACAAAGCGCAGCGGCTTCGAGAGAGATGGCTCCTATTCCACCAAAAAGGAAGGCGCCTGGCAGATGTATGACGCCGGCATCAGCGCCGGAGCTTTCTGCAATGCGGCACACGACGCCGGACTTTCCAGCGTGATTCTCGGAATCTTTGATTATGACAGGACTGCCGAACTGCTTGGCCTGGATGAGACAAAGGAGGTTTCCGTGCTGATTCCTCTTGGCTACGCCGCCGAGAATCCACTTGTTCCGCGTAAGAAAAGTGTTTCCGACTTACTGACATTCCTGTCATGACAATATAAGGATCGTAGTTTTTCCTACGGTCCTTTATTTATGCTGTGAAAGCGGAGTCTTCGGCTTTCATGCTTTACACAGAGATCGATAGAAGGAGTATGAAAAAATATGCGACATTTGATGAAACCTCTGGACTTTACCACCGAGGAGCTGGATCAACTCTTCGATCTGGCGGACGACATTCAGAAAAACCGGGCCAAATACGCCCACGCCTGCGATGGCAAAATCCTGGCCACCTGCTTTTATGAGCCCTCCACCAGGACACGGTTAAGCTTTGAGTCCGCCATGCTCTCCTTAGGGGGGCAGGTACTGGGCTTTGCCTCCGCCGACTCCTCCTCCGCCGCCAAGGGTGAAAGCGTGGCGGATACCATCCGCACCGTCTCCTGCTTCGCGGACATCTGCGCCATGCGCCATCCCAAGGAGGGAGCGCCCATGGTGGCGGCCTCCAAATCCAGAATTCCGGTGATCAACGCCGGGGACGGCGGCCACGAGCACCCCACCCAGACGCTGACGGATCTGATGACCATCCGCTCTCTGAAGGGCCGGTTAGACAATTTCACCATCGGCTTCTGCGGCGACTTAAAGTTCGGCCGCACCGTTCATTCTCTGGTACACGCTCTGATGCGCTACGACAATATTCACTTTGTGTTCATTTCCCCGGAGGAGCTGCGCATTCCCAGCTATGTGCGGGAGGAGCTGCGGGAGGCCAATATTCCCTTTGAGGAAGTGATCGACCTGGAGTCCGCCATCGGCAATCTGGATCTCTTATATATGACCCGTGTGCAGAGGGAGCGTTTCTTCAATGAAGAGGATTATGTGCGGCTGAAGGATTTCTGTATTTTAACCAAAGCCAAGATGAAAAAAGCCCGCCCGGACATGCTGGTACTCCATCCCCTGCCCCGTGTCAACGAGATTTCCGTGGAGGTGGACGATGATCCGCGGGCGGTGTATTTCGATCAGGTACAGTACGGGCGGTTTGTGCGCATGGCGCTGATTCTGACGCTGCTGGAAATCAAGGTCTGAAATCACTGATTCCCGGTATTCTAAAATAAAGGAGATTCTCATAAATGTTAAACGTAGGAAAAATCGAGGAGGGCTTCGTGCTGGATCATATCCCGGCCGGCCGGAGCATGGAAATATATCGTTATTTGCACCTGGACAAGCTGGACTGCCAGGTGGCCATCATCAAGAATGCCCGCAGCGGCAAGCTGGGCAAGAAGGACATCCTGAAGGTTGAATGCGACATCGACGTGCTGAATCTGGACGTGCTGGCCATTCTGGATGACAAAATCACCGTCAACGTGATCAAAAACGCCGAGATCGTGGAGAAGCGCGAGCTGGTGCTGCCGGAGAAAATCTATGGCGTTATCAAATGCAAAAATCCCCGCTGCATTACCTCCATCGAGCAGGGACTGCCCCATATTTTCAAGCTGACCGACGCCAATAAGCGTATTTACCGCTGTATCTACTGTGAGGAGAAATTTAACGGGCGGTTTGACTGAAGAGCAGGGATAGGAAGTCAACACCATCGCAAAGAGCGATGAGAAAAAAGGAACCCGTCTGATGACAGAAAATTCTGTCAGGACGGGTTTCTTTTTTACTCATTTGAATCGTCTTTCTCTTCTTTATTGCGCCTGATCTCTTCCTGCAGCTCCTTTAAGGATTCACTGAATCTGTTGGAGGAAAGGGTCGGATTATCCTTCAGAGGATGCTTGGACATGGTGCTGATCCGCTCCTTTAACTCCGCGTACTGGCGGCGGGTATTCTCAATCTTTCCGAAGATCTGCTCCGGATCTACTCCGCGCTTTTGCAGGGCTTCCTTAAAGTCATCCATATCAGGCAAAACCTGGGAGAGTCTTTCTTTCCACTGTTCTGTTTCCTGATCAGACTGAGACAGCCTTTCTCTTCGCTGCTCCATTTCCAGACCGGGCTTTGGCA
>JAJPYH010000138.1:4012-7084 GCA_021205045.1 Lachnospiraceae bacterium
CTGCTCCATTTCCAGACCGGGCTTTGGCAGCTTTTCCTTCCACTGCTCCAGGTCCAGAGCGTATTTTTCTTTTCTCCCGGAAAGCTGCTCCTGCGCCACATCCACGGCCTCCGCCAGCTTTTCCTGCCACTGGGCGGCTTCCTGTCTGACCTTCTCCAGCTTGACCAGCACATCCCGCAGGGCGAAAGCATCCTTGAAGGACAAAACCAGGTCAATGACGATATACACTGTCAGCGCAAACACCAGCATGGAAAGAGTCTGAGCGGGAATGGATATCACCAGGCTCTCCACCTGTGTATGGACAACTCTGGTCATCAGTATGGTAAGTACACCCCACGCCAGGGTAGATCCCAGGCAGATGTAGCCTTTGATGTTAAATCTCTTATCGCTATAATCCCAGTAGCGCACCTTGAACATGGCCTCCATCATGGCCCCCGTCACATACTCCAGCACTGTGGCTCCGATGCAGCCGGCGATATAGGTCAGCAGGATATTGTCCGCAAAGGGACGGCTTACCACCAGCATCATGATGGCTCCGGTTCCGTACAGCGGCAGGAATGGTCCATGCATAAAGCCGCGGTTGACAAAATGACGGCTTTTCAATGAGACATAGGTGGACTCAAAGACCCAGCCGAAAAAGCAATAAAAATAAAAAAAGAACAGCCATTGCTCCACCGTATACCCAAACATTCCCCTCACCGACAGACACGAAGATTCACGCTCTGTTTTCCTTTCTTTGTGGTATGGTCAATGCCGTCAAAATAAAACCTGCCAAAGCCCCGCACACTGATCACCTCTCCAGGTTTGCAGTCACGGCTGTTATTCTCACAGAGCCTGCCTGATACAAACACCCTCTTCTGCCTGAAAAGCTGTGCGCTGTCGCCGCGTGACAAATGATAGACCTGCGCGATCAGGGCGTCCAGCCGGGTGCTGGCCACCAGCGCCGTCTCCGGCACAGGAGGGTTCTCCTGATATTCCGCAATGGTTTGCGCCGCTTCGCAGATCACCGTGGTATGCTTCACCTGGGTCAGCTCTCTGCACAGAAAATCCACAATGGATGTCTGGCAGAAAAGATAGCCCTGCCTCTCTCCCACCAGAATATCTCCCAAAAGGTCTCTCTCAATTCCCAGGTTCATCAAAGCCCCCAGGAAATCCCTGTGGGTGAAATCATCAGCAAATTTGGCCATCAGCGGGCGGATATGCACCAGACTGATGGGAAAGGGCTCCTCATAGCCCAGATCCCTCTCATTGCCGAAGCGGATCATCACCCGCTCCGCATTTTCCCTGCCGCCGTTTATGCTGTAGCCCGCGTAGCGCAGCGCAGGCTCCGCCTCCCAGAACACGTTCTGCTCCGCCAGACCAAGCATGGGAGAAAAGGTAAAGGTATTCTGCTCATAAGAGCGGCGGGCCAGATCCTGAAATCTTTTTTTGAGCTGAAGTAAATCCTTTTCGTCCTGGGCTGCCATCAAAAGCTCCTTTCCGAACCGCTGTGCTCTTCACGCGATATAGCAGTCACTGATAGATTTCCTGCCAATAGTGAATTGCTGCCGTACTCTTCACGCCATATAGCAGTCACTGTATCAGATGCTACACATCAAGTGAAACTGATCACCTTCTCTTGGGGACCCTTGACCTTAACAACGGAAACAGCCTTCATCACCGGGCCCTTTCCCTCGTAATCCATCCAGTCCTCCAGTTCCATTCTGGCGGTGACTTTGACCCACTCCTCTACCTGCAGGCCCTCGGCTCCCGCATATTCACAGGCAAAACCGAAAAAGGAAATATCCTCGGCGCAGCAGGTCATAATCAGACGTCCCGGCAGAAAATACCCCTTCGGATAATCGTCCGGCCTGCCCACCTGAGCCAGGTAGGAAAAGGTCTTCCCCACATAACGCTCCACATGGTCCATGGTGTCGATAAACCAGATGCCATAGCTGGAATCGTCCAGCTCGATCACATCCGCTTTCAGGTCGTAAGGCAGATCCTCCTCAAAGAGATTGGACATCTCGCCTTCGGAATTTTCAAAGACCACATCCATCTGCTGATTGACCGCCTTTAAATTGCGCTTGAAGGAAGGCAGCTGCTCATCCAGACCATCGCAGCGGTTCATAATGACCATCTCCGTCTTGCGGATCATCTCCGCCAGAAGCGAGCGCATATTGGTATAGTACAGCTGGAAAGTGCTTCCATCAATCATGGTAATCTGCTGCTCCACCTTCCAGTGCCAGGGCAGCTTCATATCCTTGAAATTCCACATGCCGTTCCATTCTATGATAATGCGGCCGGGGCGATGCTTTTTTTCCAGAGCGATCAGGTTGGCGTTGCTGAAATCCTTTTCCTCCTCAATCAGTTCCATGGAGGTGCGGCATTTCTTTAAAAGAGCCGAGTCATACTCCACCTCTCCCTCCTCGCAGACGATCAGCAGAGTCTTATCTCTGGTCTGGAAATAAGGTTGAGAGATGGTGTAGTTGATAAACTCAGTCTTGCCGCTGTCCAGAAAGCCGTTGATAATATATACGGGAATCATGTTGTCTCCTTCTTCATTCTTCAACAACACAGCCCCGAAAATCAGCTCTTCGAGGCTGTGACTATCATCGCTTTATTTTGCAAAAAGTCTGTCCAGGTTCTCCTCTTTTAAGTCAGAGCCAATGACACAGAACTTGCCGGTCACATCAGGCTTTCCTTCCCTGACATTTTCCTCCTCGGGCACATAGTCAAAGTAAACCCAGGTGCCGTCCGGGGAGGGTACCATGCCCTTGGCCCGCAGCACCAGGCCGTAGGTTTCCTGATCGTCCAGAGCCTCCAGAATTGCCTCAATCTCAGCTTTGGTGTACTTGGCGGGAGTCTCCATGCCCCAGCTTACGAAGATTTCATCCGCGTCGTGGTCATCGCAGCACTCTCCGTCACCGTGATGGTGATGATGGTGGTGATGATGATGCTCATGCCCGTCTTCGTCGTCATCGTCATGGTGGTGATGGTGGTGCTCTTATTCGTCATCATCGTCATGGTCATGATGCTGGTGCTCCTTCAACTAGTCCTCATCATCGTCATCGTCAAGCTGCTGCTGCGGGT
>JAJPYH010000120.1 GCA_021205045.1 Lachnospiraceae bacterium
TAGTTTCAGATGTGTCTGAGGTCAGCAGTGTTTCCAAGAAGGATACAGAGGCTGTGATCAGTGCTTTTACTGAAGTCGTGGGCGACGCTATGAAGAGCGGCGACAAGGTTCAGTTAGTTGGATTTGGTACTTTTGAGGCAAGCCAGAGAGCCGCGAGAGTTGGCAGAAATCCTGCGACAGGCGAAACGATGCAGATTGAGGCATCCAGTGTTCCGAAGTTTAAGGCCGGCAATGCTTTGAAAGAAAAAGTAAATGCATAAATAAAAAAAGAGCCTGTGACGGGCTCTTTTTTCATTGAACGAGGGAGTATATGAGATTAGATAAATTTTTGAAGGTTTCCAGACTGATCAAGCGAAGAACAGTGGCGAATGAAGCCTGTGACGCCGGCCGTGTCATGATCAATGATAAAGCGGCGAAGGCTTCTTCGGAAGTAAAAGTGGGAGACCGGATTACGATTTCCTTTGGAAACAGGGAAGTGAAGGTGGAGGTGACTGCGGTCGCGGAAACCATCAAAAAGGAAGAGGCCAAAGAGCTTTTTAAATATATATAAAATGGGAATATCCGCCGGGTTGCCGCCATAAATATAGCATATCGGAAGGAGGCGGATATGGAAGAACTGTACAAATCGGGCAGCAGGGAGCATAAGCTGATATTAGACAATCGTGGTGGTCTGACACTAACTGGTGTGGTTGATATCATCAGCTTTGATTTAAATGAAGTTCTCATGGAAACCGCGGCCGGAATGCTGACCGTACAGGGACAGGACCTTCATGTCAATAAGCTGCTGCTGGAAAAAGGTGAAGTGGATATCAGCGGCACTGTAGACAGTATGCTTTATTCAGACATCTCTTCTTACGGTGAAAAAGCGGGAAGCTTTTTCCGCAGGTTGTTTCAGTGAGCTTTTATGATGAAGAGTGGCAGGTTATCTTTCGGGCGGTTTTTCTGGGAATGGAGCTCTCACTGTTGTATGACCTCCTTCGCGGGCTTCGCCGCGTGAAGAAAGGCGCCTGGGGATGGACCTTCGTGTGTGATGCTTTATTCTGGTATTGTACAGCAGTAGCGTCTTTTCGGCTGATGCATGAGTACAGTAACGGCCTGTTTCGCTGGTATACAGTTGGCGCGGTTTTCTGCGGCATGTGGCTTTATACGAAAACCCTCGGTTGGCTTCTTCACAAGCTGCTTTGCCGTATGGCGGGGATTTTGGCCGTACCGGCAAAGATTGTCTTGACGAAATGGAAAAGTCTGGCTATTATAAAAGCATACAGAGAGCGAAAGGAGGCAGACACAGGATGAAACCGGCATACAAGGGAAAAACAAAATATCATAACAGACTGGCAATTTATATTGTGGGTATTCTGGTGCTGGTGATTGCGGTTGTGTTTGCCGTCAACAGCTACACGCTCAGTTCCAAAAAGGCGGAATACCAGGCTCAGCTGGACTCCCTGGAGGCAGATCTGGAAAGAGAGAAAGCTGAGGAGGAGGATCTGAAGGACTATGAGAAATATACGCAGACCATGAAATATATCGAAGAGGTGGCGCGTGAAAAGCTGGGAATGGTCTACGAGGACGAGATTATATTTAAAGACAATGAATAAAGAAAAGGACAGCTCGTTTGGGGCTGTCTTTTTATGCAAATAAATTCTTAAAGAAACGTAGGTGCTTTCGACACTCTTTTTTTTATAAGAAATTATAATGAAGCCAAAAACGCAAGGGGGAACCAGGCATGAAAAGAAAAGAGAACGTCATAGAAAGTGCCGCGCAACACCTGCCCGAATACGGACAGCAGAAATTGCTGTTTTGCGCAGATTCTTATCGAAATATTGCCAGAGTGATTATGAATTTCTCGCCGAGGGAGGATCCCGCCGAGGGAGGATGAAGCCGCTAAGACAAGCCGGGCAGATACGCTGTATCACAGACGTCTGAATGAAAACCAGAATTTTATGGCCCGGCAGTTTATGACACTGGCGGATCAGATTTCCAGGCTGGCTGAAGAAAGCTATAGCTATATTTATTCCGGCGATGCAAAATACAAAGAGATCGCAAGGCTGTTAAAAGTCGAGGATATTCTGGTCAGGCATATTTATTTTATGGAGGACGAAAATAAGGATGGGGTACTGGAAATTACCATGTGCAGCCGCCAGGGACGCATCCCGGCCAAAGAGGTTGCTGATGTGCTTGGCACTTTTTATGATATGAGGCTGATCCCATCCACAAGAAGTCCCTATTTTATTGAAGAGGAGTATCACAGCTTTACATTTGTGCAGGAACCGGCATATAATATTATCGTTGGACAGGCCAGCGCTGTACAGGGCAAAGAGAGCGTCAGCGGGGACAGTGTGCTGGTCATGGAGGGCATGGATGGCCATGGGATTCTTTTGCTGGCAGACGGCGTGGGCAGTGGGGAGGAGGCTTTTTGTTGCAGTGAAAAAATCCTGGATTTTGTGGAAAAGTTTCTTCTGGCAGGATATAGTAAGGAGGAGGTTATCCAGATCCTGAATGATCTTCTGGTGCAGGATGGGCAGGAGAAGTGGATGTCTACGCTGGATCTTTGCGATATCAATTTATACAGGGGCGTGTGCGAATGCTACAAGATCGGTGCTCCGGCCGGGTATCATAAGCGACAGGACATGGTAGAGAAAATTCAGATTTCCAATCTTCCGCTGGGAGCTTTTGAAACGCTCAATCTGGATACGGCTCGTATCCGACTGGAGGATGGGGATTATCTGATTTTGCTGTCAGATGGTGTGGCGGAGAATCTGCCGCAGGAGGATCTGACAGGGCGTCTGGAGGAATATATCGGCAGGCTGGATCTGCAAAATCCCAGGGAAATGTCCAAAGCAATTCTGGAGTACAGTATTCAGCTGCACAGGGGAAAGATTATAGATGATATGACGGTTGTTGTGGCCGGAGTGTGGAAAAACTGAGGACCTGCAATGTACATTATGACTCAAAAGGTATTGGATTATATTGAAAAACAGCATATGCTTGCGAAGGGTGAAAAAATTCTGGTGGGCTTAAGCGGCGGTATGGATTCTGTGGCGCTTTTGCATTTGCTGCTTGGTATCAGGGAAAAGTATTCACTGGAAATCCTGGCGCTTCATGTGAATCATGGCATCAGAGAAGAAGCCGGGGAGGATGAGGCGTTCTGCGCACAGCTTTGTGAAGAGATGAAGGTTCCTTTTATGTGCTGCCGGATTGAGGCAGGGAAGCTGAGTCAGACTCTGGGTGCCGGACTGGAAGAGGCGGCCCGAAACGCCAGGTATGAGATTTTGGAACAGTACCGGCAGGAATACGGCTGCCATAAAATAGCGATAGCGCACCACGCCAATGATAATGCGGAAACCATGCTTTTCCAGCTGTTTCGCGGCAGCGGGCTGAAGGGGCTTTCGGGAATTGCCGCAGTGAGGGGCTGCATTATCCGGCCTTTTTTGTGCGTAAGCCGCGAAGAGATCAGTCGGTATATGAGGGATCATGGCTTAAAGCATGTGGAGGATGCCAGTAATCAGGACATGAATTATACCCGCAATCAGATTCGTGCCCGCGTTGTTCCTTTGGCGGAAGAAATCTGCGAGGGCGCTGTAGAGCATATGGGAAACTGCGTAGCGCAGCTTCGGGACATCTGGGAATACCTGAATGGACAGGCCACTGCGTTTCTGGAGGCAAACGCCGTCTTTGATGAGAAGGGGGCAACCATTCCTCTGAAAAAGCTGAGGGAGCTTCCAGTCGCTCTGCAGAGGGAAGTCCTGATGGAGAGTGTCGGCAGAGTATACGGCTCCAGAAAGGATATTACTTTTGTTCATATAGAAAATATGCGTGAATTATCTGAGAAAGACGGGCAGAAGGATTACGATCTTCCTCATGGCCTGCTGGCGCGTAAAAGCTATCTTGATTTCAGAATATATAAAAAAAATATTCAGTTTTCCGGGGACGATGAGCGTTGCAAAGCATCACAGGAGATGAAAAAGGATTTGCTGCTCTCAGGGAATGATATTGGTTATGCGGCTTTGCCTGGTGTGAAAAAGCAGCCGCCGGGTACAGAGGACTCTGCCTGCGAAGTCCCTTTGGAAGGGGAAATTTCGCTGCCTGATGGAAGCAAAGTTATTTTTAAAACGCTTTCATCGGATAAAATGCGTGAAAAATTAAATAATATTCCTCAAAATGATTGTACGAAATGGTTTGATTGTGATAAAATCAATGATCATCTGCTGCTGCGGCACAGACATCCCGGAGATTATCTTGTAGTCAGAGAAGACGGCGCATCAAAATGTCTGCAGGATTATCTGGTCAATGAAAAGGTCCCCAGAGAGAAAAGAGAGGGGATGTGGCTTTTGGCAGACGGCGCTCATATTCTGTGGGTGATCGGGTACCGCATCAGCATGGAATATAAAGTTACACCAGAGACAAAAAACATATTGGAAGTACATTTGGAGGAAAAAACAGATGGCGGAAAGAGTGGAAGTGCTGATCCCCGAAGACCAGGTCAGACAGAGAATTCAGGAGATTGCTGAGCAGATCAGTAAGGATTACGCCGGAAAAGATCTGCATTTGATCTGTACACTGAAGGGCGGCGTCTTTTTCATGTGTGAGCTGGCGAAACATATTACTATTCCTTTGACTATGGATTTTATGTGTGTGTCCAGTTACGGCAATACCACCAAATCCAGCGGCGTGGTGAAGATCACCAAGGATTTGGACGAGCCGATTATGAGCAGGGATGTGCTGGTGGTGGAAGATATTATTGATTCCGGCAATACCTTAAGCTATATGCTGGAGATGCTTTCGGACAGAAAGCCTGCCTCTATCCGGCTGTGTACTTTGCTGGATAAGCCGGAAAGGCGCCGGAAGAAAGTGAATGTGGACTATACAGGTTTCCAGATTCCGGACGAATTTGTGGTAGGCTATGGCCTGGATTATGCCCAGAGATACCGCAATCTTCCCTATGTGGGGATTGTCAGATTTGAATAGAAAGATTTAAAGAGAGGACGATATTTTGAACAAAAACAGAAGCATGAACGGCATAGTCCTGTATTTGCTGGCGATGGGACTTCTGCTGATGGCTCTGATCTCGGCAGGCAGCTCGGCGTCTTCAGCTGCAAGCTGTACAAAAGATGAACTGTTTGCGGACTTAGATGCGCAGACGGTATCCTATGTTACGATCTCACAGAGCAGGGATATTCCCACAGGAACTGTGGAAGTGGTATTGACCGATGGCAGCACTTATACGGTCAATGTGACCAACGTGGAGACAATAGAAGAGGAAATCAGGGAGATTTCCGATGTCGCGGTTTATGTGGACGCTGTGCCGGAGGAGAGCTGGTTTATCAATAATATGCTGCCGTTGCTGATTGTCGCGGCGCTGGCAATGCTGTTTATCACGATGCTTACCAATCAGCAGAACGGTGGGAACAGTGCCAACAATAAAATGATGAATTTTGGCCGCAGCCGGGCTCAGATGACTACGGACAGTCCCATAACGTTAAAGGATGTGGCGGGACTGAAAGAAGAAAAGGCGGATCTGGAGGAGATCATCGCCTTCCTGAAAGAGCCTGCGAAGTTTACCGCTCTGGGAGCCCGCATTCCCAAGGGCATACTGCTGGAGGGCCCTCCGGGTACAGGTAAGACCATGCTGGCCAAGGCCATTGCCGGAGAAGCAGGAGTGCCGTTTTTCACTGTATCCGGTTCGGACTTTATGGAAATGTTCGTGGGTGTTGGCGCTTCCCGTGTCAGGGATTTGTTTGAGAATGCCAAAAAGAATTCCCCCTGTATTGTCTTTATCGATGAGATTGATGCTGTGGCCAGAAAGCGCGGCACCGGCATGGGCGGCGGTCATGATGAGCGGGAGCAGACCTTAAATCAGCTCCTGGTGGAGATGGACGGTTTTACGCCGAACACGGGCATTATCGTGATGGCAGCCACTAACCGGGTGGATATCCTGGACCCGGCTATCATGCGCCCGGGGCGTTTTGACCGCAAGATTGCTGTCAGCAGGCCGGATGTAGGCGGCAGAGAGGATATCCTGAAGGTTCATGCCAGAAATAAGCCTTTGGGCGACGATGTGGATTTAAAACAGGTGGCGCGCACCACTGCAGGCTTTACCGGTGCCGACCTGGAAAATCTGCTGAATGAGGCAGCCATCATGGCAGCCATGGCAAACCATCTTTATATCACCAACGCGGATATTCAGGCGGCATTCATCAAAACCGGTATCGGTGCTGAGAAGAGAAGCCGGGTGATTTCTGATAAGGAGAAGAGGATCACTGCTTACCATGAGACCGGGCATGCCATCCTGTTTCATGTACTGCCTGATATGGATCCGGTGTATACAGTCTCTATCATTCCAACGGGAGTGGGTGCTGCGGGTTATACCATGCCCCTGCCGGAGAAGGATGAGATGTTCTGGACCAAGAGCAAAATGGAACAGGATATCATGGTTTCTCTTGGAGGGCGTATCGCGGAGGAGATTATTTTTGGCGATATTACGACGGGAGCGTCCAGTGATATTGAACACGCTACGCAGCGTGCCCGCAGTATGGTTACCCGTTTTGGCATGAGTGAGAAGCTGGGACTGATCAGCTATGACGACGGACAGGAAGTTTTCCTGGGACGGGATTTTGCCCAGGCCAAGCCCTACAGTGAGGAGACGGCGAATACCATCGATGAGGAGGTTCGCGCCATTGTCAGGGAATGCTATTCAAAAGCGAAGGAGATCATCCTGGAGCATGAGGATATCCTGCACAGCTGCGCATCACTTCTTCTGGAAAAGGAGCGCATCACTCGTGAAGAGTTTGAGGCCTTATGGCAAAAGCAGCCCTCGATAGGCACTGCGGAATAAAGCGTAGCCTTCCGAATGATATGTCAGTACAGCTGCCGGCGGGAAAAGAAGTTAAAGGCCGTCAGGGTGGCAATAATAGACAAAAGATTGTGGAGAAAATGCACAAAAACAATAAATAAAAATTATAAGATTTGTATAAGATTGAGGTAGACGAAATTCGGGACCTATGTTATTATTC
>JAJPYH010000116.1 GCA_021205045.1 Lachnospiraceae bacterium
CCAAAAAACGGACTTAAAGGCTTAACGACCCAATTACTGACTAACACCTAAAAAAATTATCGGCCTGAATATCATGGATACTGCCGTATATCTGTTTCTGGCCAGCATGGGTTACATAGAGGGCAGGAGCGCTCCCATTGTAACGGATGGCGTGACGGATGTGGAAGCGCATATCAATCCGATCCCTGCGGGACTGGTGCTGACCGGTATTGTGGTGAGTGTGTCTGTTTCGGCCCTGATGCTGTCGCTGACCATAAGGCTGTATCGAAGATATCACACGCTGAACCTGGATGAAATCTCCGCGATCATCAAGGAAGAGGAGGAGAACAAATGACACTGAATCAGTTTTTACAGAATCTTCCCTTTTTCAGCATTATGATTGCCCTGATTTCCGGGGTGGTGTGCAGTGTGCTGCCGGGGAAGGCGGCCAAAAGGGTGAACGCGGGGGTCATAGTGACGGTGGCGGTGCTGTCTGCTGTTACCCTGGCCTATACTCTTCAGACAGGGACATATTTTGTGTATACCATGGGACATTTTCCGGCTCCCTGGGGGAACGAGATCCGGGCTGGTGTGCTGGAGGCGCTGACAGCCCTGCTGTTTAGTACTGTCATGCTTTTGTCATTGATGGGAGGCTATCACAAGCTGGATGAGGAGGTGGAGCAGAGTAAGGTCAATTATTATTATGTGCTGGTGAATCTCCTGCTGACTTCGCTTCTGGCGCTGATTTATACCAACGACTTATTTACCGCCTACGTGTTTGTGGAAATCAATACCATAGCTGCCTGCGGCCTGATTATGATCCGCCAGATCGGACGGATCATTGAGGCGGCGGTGCGGTATATGATCATGAATCTGCTGGGCTCCGGCCTTTTGCTGCTGGGGATCTGCATGATGTACGGTATAACGGGGCATCTGCTGATGAGTAATATTCAGGAGGCAGTGGCACAGCTGGCGGTGAGCGGCGAATATCATGTGCCGTTATTGGTCTCTATTGCCCTGATGTGTGTGGGTCTGGCTATTAAGAGCGCTTTATTTCCGTTTCATACCTGGCTGCCGGACGCCTATGGATATTCTACCATTTCCAGCGCGGCCATTTTGTCAAGCCTGGTCAGCAAGGGCTATATTTTTCTGTTGATCAAGATCATATACCGGGTGGTCGGCTATGAGGTGTTTCAGGAGACTCACATCGTGAATGTGTTCTTTGTATTCGGCCTGGCGGGCATGATTTTCGGTTCTTTAAGCGCCATCCGGGAGAATGATGTGCGCAGAATGATCGCCTTTTCATCCATCGCGCAGATCGGCTATATTTATATGGGAATTGGTCTGGGCAGCGAAGTGGGAATGATTGCAGCTGTGTTTCATATCTTCAGCCATTCTGCCAGCAAAGCGTTGGTGTTCATCTCCACGATTGGCATGACGGATATGTCGGGTTACAGCCGGAAGTTCATTCGTCTGACCGGCGCGGCCTATCGAAATGTGATCGCGGGTATTGGATTTACGGTGGCGTCTCTGTCCATGGTGGGTGTGCCGCTGTTTGCCGGCTTTATCAGTAAGCTTTTATTTGCGCAGGCCGGTGTTTCCAATACAGAGGGAAAGCTTCTGCCCACGGTGATTGTGCTGGCGGTCAGCACGATTCTGAATGCGATTTATTATCTGAAGACGGTGATTCGCATCTATGTGCCGTCGGGGGTGAAGGATGAGCCCCGAACGGTCTTTGGCGCGAACCGATGCTATACGGCGTCGATTATTGGTTTTATTTTATTGAATTTTACCCTGGGAATTTTCTCACAGCCTTTTGTGGACATGATCACAGAAGGACTTCATATGTTTGCGTAAGAGGAGGGGAAGATGAATTTATTTTGTATGCTGGTGCCGATTCTTGTACCTGTAGTGGCGGGAGTTCTGATCCTGTGCCTTGGCAAAAAAGCGGACTTAAAGACACTGTGCGGGATCAGTGTGGATGTCCTGCTTTTCAGTCTGGTATTTGTGGTGGGAAACGCGCTGCGTATGAACAGTGAGACGGAATATGTCCTGTTTTCTTTTACGGAGCAGCTGCAGGTAGTGCTGAAGCTGGATGTGGTCGGAAAGATCTTTTCCTGTCTGATGGCGTTCATCTGGACGCTGGTGGCGCTGTATTCCGGAGAATATATGAAAGAGGAAAAGGACTGGCACAGGTATTTTGGCTTTTTTGTTATGACGCTGGGCGTTCTGATCGGGCTGGACTATGCGGGCAATCTGCTGACCTATTATGTGCTCTTTGAATTTATGACACTTCTGTCATTCCCGCTGGTGCTGCACGAGATGACTCATGAGAGCATCATGGCGGCTCTGAAATATCTGTTTTACAGTCTTGGAGGTGCCTTTATGGTGTTGTTTGGTTTGTTTTATTTCAGCACACATGGCGTCGATACGGGTTTTGCGGCCGGAGGAACCGGGACCGGAGCTGCTATGATGACCGGGGGGATGCTTGCTGCGGTTTTTGTAACGGTACTGGGCTTTTCGGTGAAAGCGGGCATGTTTCCCCTGCATGCATGGCTGCCCACGGCTCATCCGGTGGCGCCTGCACCGGCCAGCGCGGTGTTGTCTGCGGTGATTACAAAGGGCGGTGTGCTGGGAATTTTACGCGTGTTGTATTTTGTGTTCTCTCCAGAGCTTCTTTCGGGGACGTGGGTGCAGACGGCGCTTCTGACGCTGTCTCTGATTACCGTCTTTATGGGTTCCATGCTTGCTTTCAGGGAAAAGCTGTTGAAAAAACGTCTGGCTTATTCCACGGTCAGCCAGGTGTCTTACGTGCTGTTTGGCCTGTTTTGCCTGAATACGGGGGATGCCTTTACCGGCGCTTTGCTGCAGGTGGTCTGCCATGCCCTGGTGAAGAGCGCGCTCTTTCTCTGTGCCGGAGCCATTATTTACAGGACGGGCAAAAAGTATGTCAGTGAACTGGACGGCATTGGGAAGCAAATGCCGGTGACCATGTTTTTCTTTACTCTGGCATCCCTGAGCCTGGTGGGAATTCCGCCTACGGGTGGATTTATCGCCAAGTGGTATCTGGCGGTAGGGGCGTTGAACTGCGATATTCCGGTCTTTAGTGTGCTGGGACCGGCGGTGCTGCTTATTTCGGCGCTTTTAACGGCGGGGTATTTGTTCCCGATTTCCATTCAGGGGTATTTGCCGGAGGCTCGTGAGAAGGTAAAGGGGGCGGTACCTGAAAAGAGTGCGGATATAACGGAGAATATGACGAAAGAAGATGACACAAGCGTCATAACAGAAAGCCCGGAGTCTGTCAGTATACAGTATGAGAAAAAAGAAACCAACTGGCTCATGCTTTTCCCCATCGGCTGTATGTCCCTGGCAGCGCTCTTTGTGGGACTGTTTCCGGGAATTGTTACGCAGCTGATTGGTCAGATTTTCTGAAGGGAGGCGCCATGTTACATTTTTTAATCGGATTGGTGATTATTCTGCCAATGCTTGCCGGGGTGGTGGTATTTTTTCTTCCTTTTCGAAGCAGAAAGCACATGGAAGTCTTTCTGATGAGTATGGTTATTCTGACATCGGTTTTGGTGTGGTATCTGATCCTGCGGGAGTCAGTGGAAAGCTTTGTGGTGGTTTATTTCACGGGGAATTTACAGATTAAGCTGGAAATGGACGGGCTATCCAAGGTATTCGCCGGATTGATCAGTGTGCTCTGGCCCTTTTCCACACTATATTCCTTCGAATATATGCAGCATGAGAAGCATGAAAAGGTGTTTTTCCTGTTCTATACGGTGACATACGGGGTGACGCTTGGCATTGCGCTGGCGGGCAATCTGCTGACCATGTACTTTTTCTATGAGCTTTTGACATTGTCCACGGTGCCGCTGGTGATCCATACCTTAAGCCGGGAGGCCATTCTGGCGGCCAGAAAATATTTGTATTATTCTCTGGGCGGTGCAGCATTTGGGTTTATTGCCCTGATTTTCAGCATTGTCTACGGTGATGGCCAGTCTTTTGCCTATGGGGGCATTCTGGACATGGGCAGGATCGGCGACAGGGTCGGTTTGCTGCAGTTGGTATATGTACTTGCCTTTTTTGGCTTTGGTGTGAAGGCAGCGCTCTGTCCCTTTAACTCCTGGCTGCCGGACGCCGGTGTGGCGCCTACGCCGGTGACAGCTCTGCTGCATGCGGTGGCGGTGGTGAAGGCGGGTGCTTTCGCAATCATTCGCCTGACGTATTATGTTTACGGAGCGGATTTTCTGAAGGGAACAACAGCGCAATATATTGTCATGGCAGCGACCATATTTACGATCCTTTATGGCTCGGTGCGCGCTTTAAAGCAGACCCATTTCAAGCGGCGGCTGGCATACTCTACCATTGCAAATATGTCATACATTCTCTTTGGCGTGACATTGATGAGTCCGCTGGGCTTAGCAGGGGCGCTTTGCCATCTGATCTATCATGCAATCATTAAAATTACGGCATTTTTCTGTGCCGGTGCGGTGATCACAAAGACAGGGAAGACCTATATTTATGAGCTGGACGGTCTGGGACGGCGGATGCCGGTGGTGTTCGGCACGTTTACTGTGGCTGGTCTGGGACTTCTGGGAATGCCGGGAACGGCAGGGTTTATCAGTAAGTGGGAGCTGATCCGGGCGGCATTTGAAAACGGGACGCCTTTCGCAGTGGCGGGAGTGGCGGCACTTCTGATTTCTGCGCTTCTGACTTCCATTTACATGCTGACAATACCAGTGAGGGCCTTTTTCCCGGCGAGGAAAAGTGAAACAGCAGTGATCGGTGAGATGAAGAGGTCTGGCACGGGAGCTGTCGGTGATGCGAAGAAGGATGATAGAGTGTCTGCCAGTGAAACAAAAGACTGCGGCGCGGCGACTGTCAACAGTGAAGCGAATTCTGATGCCGCGGATGCCATGGCGGCGACGGATCCGGGCTGGCACATGCTGGTGCCGCTTCTGGTTTTTTCCGTGCTGATTGTGGTGTGCGGGGTGCATTCCGGTCCGGTTGTGGAATTGCTGGAGCAGGTCGCTGCCGGGCTGATGTAGTATTGTGAAAGGGTAAGGAAATGACGGAAATTCTGGAACAGGTCTGCGGCATGGGGCTGCATTTTACATGGGACGGTATCCGGGCGGTTTTTGTGACGCTTGCGGTTATCCTGTGGGCGGTGGCTACCCTGTTCAGCAGAGAATATTTCCCGAAGGGTGAAAAGCTGACGGTCTTTTACCTTTCCTGGGCGGCGGCGTTTCTGGGAACGGTGGGATTTTTTGCATCCGCGGATTTTTATACGGCGTTGATCTGCTTTGAAGTATTAAGCTTTTCTTCTTATCTTTGGGTGGTGCAGGAAAAGGAGGAGCCCGGTTCGAAGGAGGCGGGGGATCTGTACCTGGCGATCAGTGTGATTGGGGGATTGAGCGCTCTGATGGGGGTATTTTTACTCTATTCTCAGTTTGGAAGCGTGGAATATTCTGTCCTTTATGCGGCTGTCCGCGATGAGGCGGTGATGGCCGGTGTTAATCGGATTCCATTGTATGCGGCAGGAGTCTGTCTGATGGTGGGCTTTGGCGCCAAAGCAGGCGCCTGGCCGATTCATATCTGGCTGCCCAAGGCGCATGCGGTGGCACCGGCGCCGGCGTCCTCGGTTCTGTCGGGGATTCTGACCAAGGTGGGCGTTTTTGGTATCTGGATGACGAGCCTGTGCGTGTTCTGGGAAAATGGGCTTTTCTTTTTTATTTTACTAATCCTGGGAATTGTGACTATGCTGACGGGGGCAGTGCTGGCTATCTGGTCGGTGGACATCAAGAGAACCTTTGCCTGTTCCAGTGTGTCGCAGATCGGTTTTATTCTGACCGGCATCAGCTGCTTTGGCCTGATGGAAGGGGAGAGTGCCGTGCCCCTTCAGGGCTTTATGCTTCATGTAATGAACCATTCCATTGCCAAGCTGGTGCTTTTCACCATCGCCGGTGTGATTGTAAAACATACTCATTCCAGAGATTTTAATGTCATTCAGGGCTTTGGCCGTAAAAAGACGCTGCTGAAGCTGTGCTATGGCGCGGCGGCGTTAAGTCTGTCCGGCGTGGTGGGCTTTGCGGGATATGCCAGCAAGACCCTGCTTCATGAGGGTATCACCGAGTATGCGGAAATGGTGTCGGAAGGGCTGCTGTCGGCAGCTGCCTTCAGCGGAATGCTGGTGCCGGTTTTGAAAGTGGTGGAAATTCTGTTTTTGATTGCGGGCGGCTGTACGTTTGCCTATATGCTGAAGGTCTTCATGGTAGTCTTTGTGGAGAAAAACGCGGATGCCCAGGTGCAGAAAGCTTATGACGAGAGGAAAAAGTATCTGTCCCGACCCATGAGTGTGATTTTGGGAATGCTCGCGGCGCTGTTCCCAACGGTGGGCGTTCTGGGAAACTTCGCGGCGCGGGAAGCAGGACGGGAAGGTGAAAAATTTCTGGGAGTAAGCTTTGAGAGCACAGATGTGCAGATCTTTTCCGGGGAAGCGCTGCTTTCCTGCTTGATTTCCTTGTCTATTGGCGCTATCATATATGTGTTCTTTATCCGCAGGGTGCTGGTGAAGGAAAAGGGCGGGCACAGGGAGTATCTGTACCGTCGGCAGCGTTGGCTTGACCTGGAGCGGAATATTTACAGACCTTTGTTGCTTCAACTGCTGCCGACCGTGTTCGGTTTCCTTTGCAGTATTCTGGATAGGCTGCTGGATGTGACGGTTTCTGCGGCACTGAAGGTTTCGGCTGTAGTGTGCATGGCGGCAAACTGCCTGGTGGACAGCGTGGTGGTGTTCCTGAGAAGAACTTTATTTAAAGAATCACCGGCATGGTCGGAGTTAAAGGAGGGCAATGCTCTGACGCATCTGGTCGGCAGCCTGTGGAACCGGATTGGCGATGTGCTGGATGTAGTGTTTCAGAGTGAGGAACCCCATAAGGATTATGAGCATGAACTAGCTTCCGGATATAAGTACATGCAGGAGAAATATATGATGATCAG
>JAJPYH010000142.1 GCA_021205045.1 Lachnospiraceae bacterium
TTGAGGGGGAAGTCTGCGCTTTTTGGCTAAGTTATAGTAATTGTTTCATAGTAATGTAAAACGAATGTAATTTAGCCGCGTCAGCCGGGAGATGCAGTGCGCAATAAACCAAAGGGGGAACAAAAACAGCAGCACTGCCTTTCCCGCGTCCTGATGAAGCAGCAGCATGCAGCCTGTCATAACGCTCAATATTCCCGTGATCAGAGAAAGAACCGGCCCAAAGCCCAGAAACACCTCCTGCCTGGCATAGGCCACAATGTCCAGCACGCCAAGACAAACCGCCACAATCCCGTAAATAATCACGGCGCTGGTGTATACAAGGTTGGGACGTACTATCGCCAGCACCCCCAGAATAATCAGAACAATTCCCTCCGCCAGCCGGATCCGGCTGTATCCTGAATGCTGCCTCATACCTCTTTCCCTCCTTCTGCTGTATCTCCGTACACTGGCTGCCCGTGCTTTTTCTGCGACCGTTGATTCCTGTGTACCGACTGTCCGTCATTTTTCTGAGGCTGCCTGTCCGCATACATCGTCTGTCCGTCATCGTCCTGTGTCTGCCCGTTCTCATACACCGGCTGCCCATATTCATCCTGCGTCTGCCCGTCTGTGATGGCAATGGGTCTCTGCAGTATTTCCATAAATTCCTCTCCGGTAATGGTTTCCTTTTCATACAGATACATGGCGATCTCATCCAGCTTCTGACGGTTTTTCTGCAAAATTTCCAGCGCCCTCTGGTGCTGCTTTCTCACAGTCTCCACAACCTTTAAGTCAATCTCCCGCTGAGTCTGTGCGGAGCAGGCTAAGGAGGTATCGCCGCCCAGATACTGGTTGGTGACTGTCTCCATGGCCACCATGTCAAAGTCCTCGCTCATGCCGTACTGGGTAATCATGGCTCTGGCAAGCTTCGTGGCCTGTTCAATATCATTGGAAGCACCCGTGGTAATCTCCCCGAAGACCACCTCCTCGGCGGCCCGCCCGCCGGTAAAGACAGCGATCCTGTCCTCGATCTCACCTTTGGTCATCAGATACTTGTCCCCAGTCTCCACCTGCATGGTGTAGCCCAGCGCCCCGGAGGTACGGGGAATGATGGTAATCTTCTGCACCGGCGCCGTATGGCTTAAGGAGGCGCTGACCAGAGCGTGACCTACCTCATGGTAAGCGACCACCTTCTTCTCCTGATCGGAAATCACCGCGTTCTTCTTCTGATACCCGGCGATGACCACCTCCACGCTCTCCTCCAGGTCGGCCTGAGTCACATAGGCTCGGTTATCCCGGACTGTCCGAAGGGCCGCCTCATTGACGATATTGGCCAACTCCGCGCCGGAAGCTCCCGCCGCCATCCTGGCGATGGTATGGAAGTCCACATCCTCGCCCAGCTTGATTTTTCTGGCATGGACCTTTAAGATTTCCTCGCGGCCCCGCAGATCAGGCAGCTCCACAGGCACCCGCCTGTCAAACCGCCCCGGCCTGGTCAAAGCCGGATCCAGAGATTCGGGCCGGTTGGTGGCCGCCAGAATGATGACCCCGTTATTGCCCTCAAAGCCGTCCATCTCGGTCAGCAGCTGATTTAAGGTCTGCTCTCTCTCATCGTTTCCGCCGATCATGCCGTCCCGCTTTTTGCCGATGGCGTCAATCTCATCGATGAATACGATGCAGGGAGCCTTTTCCTTGGCCTGCTTGAACAGATCACGGACCTTGGAAGCGCCCATGCCCACGAACATTTCCACAAATTCCGAACCGGACATGGAAAAGAAGGGCACATTGGCTTCCCCGGCCACTGCCTTGGCCAACATGGTTTTGCCGGTGCCTGGAGGGCCTACCAGCAACACACCCTTGGGCATGGAAGCGCCCACATCCGTATATTTCTGAGGATTATGCAGATAATCCACGATCTCCGTCAGGCTCTCCTTGGCTTCCTCCTCCCCGGCCACATCGGAAAAGTGAATGCCTTCAGAGTCCGGCACATAGACCTTGGCGCTGCTCTTGCCCATACCAAAGGACATGGCATTCTTGCCGCCGATGGAATTCATCATCTTCCGGCTCATATACTGTCCCAAAGCAATGAAAATCACCAACGGCAGCACAAAGGACACCAGAAAACTGATGATAGGGGAGGTTGTGGAGGTGGCCACCTTCGAGAAGGTCGCCCCGGACTGATACAGCCGCTCCGTCAGCCCCGGATCCTCCATGGCCACCGTTACATAAATATTCTCACCGGAGGCATCCGTAAAGTAGATTTCATCATCATCCACCTCCACCTCACCGATATTCTGCTCCTCAATCATGGACATGAAAGTACCATAATCCACCTCCGTCACGGTGGTGCTTGAAGAGAACAATAAGGGCGAGATCAGAAGGTCAAAGACCAGCATGATGAGAAGCACAATGATGTAATAATAAATCAGAGGTTTCTTTGGATTCTTGACTTCTTTCATAATTTTCCCGCTTTCTTTTGTAGGCGTTGACAAGGCCGGCCCACGGCTTTGAGCCGTTTCCTGACGACAAGGCCGGCTCCCGGTTCCGGGCTGCTTCCTGACGGCAAGGCCGGCTCCCGGTTACGTGCCGCTTCCCGGCAATTGTCACTTTCTTTTTCGTCATGGAGGAAAATAGCACAAGAATTAGCACTCGTCAACCAAGAGTGCTAATTCTTCATACTTTTCATTCTTTTTTAAGGAAATTACGCCGTCCTGTACACGTCAAATTCCCCCACGCTCCCGGCGTAATTCAGCTCTTTTTTGAGAGCGTTGACCGCAGACCTGGGATACTGCCATTCCTTCTTTTCACTGTTGGGGATCAGGAACACCACATCCTCCTCACAGGCCTGCTCCAGCAGCTCCTCCGGCGAAGTGGTCCCAAGATTGCCCAGCAGAAACATATCATAATATTTATGATACTGATGCAGAGGCAGAAAATAAGAAGCCGCCCGGTTGTCCAGAATGTAGACTGTCATGCCGTCCTCCTGCTGCTCCTGCACATAGGCCGTCACCTCCAGAATATCCTCCTCCATGGAATCACTGATAAACACCCCCTCAAACTGATCCAGGGTAGTGCACAGATGATTGTCCGACGCCACATCATAGGGAATATAAGCGACAAAAAAGCACAGCGCCGCAGCCACCGCCGTTCCTCCCAGCAGACAGATGGGCTTCTTTTGCCAGAGCCCAGACGGCAGAAGCGCCGGAATCAGCAACAGGAAAGGGATTACCGTAGTGGCAAAATGATAAGCATTGGCCAGAGGATACAGGTTGATCAGCCCCCCGACCCCGTAAAGCAAAATCACCAGCAGCGTCTGCCCGTAAAGCTCCTTTCGCTTCCGCACTCCCAGAATCAGCGAAATAAAAATCAGAATCGGCGCACCCACACAGCCAATGGTATACCCCCATTCTTCCTTCGCCAGCTCAATATAAGAATACTTGCTGGTAAAAGTGGAGATGCCCGCCACCGCCATATCCCAGAAATCATCGAAGGTTCCCGTCAAAAGCAGATAAAACAGGAAAACAAAGCACGGAATCATGATCCCTATCGTGCGGGCAAGCGCCAGGACGCCGGTCTCTTTTTTTGATTTTTTCAGACAAACGCACGGGTATCTCCCTCCCCTCCAGGACGCCCCAGGCACTAAGCGTCCCTAAGTCTGCTTGCTCAGAATCGCCAGCCCAGCAGCCACCCCCAGCGCCACCTGATACCCCGGCCGATTCCAGCACGTCCTCTGCCTGCGCAGAGCCATCAGATCCGCGCCCAGAAGACAGAGCAGCAAAAATAAAATCAGACAGCTGTACTCAAAGAACACATTATAGCAGAACAGATAGAGAAATAACTGCGGAATAATCATGGAAGTGACACGCGTTGCACCCAGCTCCCGGCAAAGCCGGTAAAGCCGCATGCAGATGAGCGTAAACAGAACAGACCCCAATATCTCGACGACCACCATATGATGCCCGAAGAGGGTCAGAAACAGGGCGTTCACCAGACAGGAAAAGGGCGTCTGGAGAAGATTGAAATCCCGATAGGGCAGCAGCCCGGAGGCAATGTTTTCCGCGAAGACATAATTCCAGAGCTTGTCAGTGTTGCCCAGGGTCTGGAAAATACCGATGGCCAGCGCCTCTATGAGAAAAAAGATGAAAACTGCGTGTTTTTTGATGTATTTCATGGAAGATCTCCCCTTAAGGATTACCAAAAAAATGCGGAAACGATGCAAGCACCGTCTCCGCGGAAAAAACATAACATCGTTTTTTGTTCGTTCTGACCATTATATGCCTCTGGCGATAAAAATTCAATATCTATTTTTGTACTCACACCTTTCACAGGAATCCTTGATCTTCAGTTTCCCCTCATACAGACTTGCAGAAGTTTTCATCACCCGTGAAATCTTCTCCTCCAGTTTCTCACGCAAATTCCCTTCAAACAACGGACTGGCCGTTATAATCATCTCTGAAATCACGTAATCCGGTATATCTATGGCCACCCGCCGAAAATTCTCCGTATTGTCAAACTCCGCCTTGATACGAACCTCCTTCTCATAAGACCAGGCCATGTCCTTCACATATCCCGTCAGCTCAGGAAGCCGCACCGCATTCTTTAACTTTGTGTTGGTCGCCCCGCCGCAAATCAGCTTCTCCTCCATCCTGGCAGATGACTCGCAGCTCTCAGTATTTGAATAGGCAACCGTTGAAATGCGAAGCGTTCTGGTATCCTTATTATCTATCTTTACACTTCGCCCGGTTGGCATGTATCCAGAAGCAACCTCTTCATCACTCCAGACAACCTCATTGATGATCTTCGTATCCCGAATCCATTTAGTAAAGGCTGCTTTTGGAATGGAGATTTTCACCCCTTCACTCCACGGCTGTGCATACATGCTCCACATCCCGATGCTCTCCTTATCCTCCCGCATAAAGCTGGTAAAGAACAGATTCCGCCACCTTTTCTCATCACCATTCTTATATTCATTCTGGTCATTCATGTCAGCAGCCCTGGTCAGAAGCCAACGCTGACTCTGAATAATCCTGATGGCGCTCTCAAGGGTTGTGTAGTGGTACAGATATTTGATATTATCCAGACGAGCGGTTTTGTCGTCCAGATAGCTGATCAGGTCTGATGTCTGCGTGATGTCTCTGAAATTTGTTATCTCTTTTTTTATCTCTTGTGTTTTGCTCATTGGGTTATCCCTTTATGTACTTCCGACTACAGCTCTCTGGCTCTAGCAAAACAAAAAGTCATCTAAATCCTTAAGCGCTTCTCTTAATTCCGGATTCTTTTCATTTTTGATCGCCTTCTCCAGAAAGATCGCATCTTCATCCGTCGGCTCCGTATCCATCGAATAAGACAATTCTAAAAGATCCCAGATATAATCGCGCCGCTTCGAGCGATGCGTCATGCAATACTCCTCTATAATGATTCGTGAATATTCGCTCATATTACAAATTGTCCTCCTTAATCTTTCAAACTGCCTTTATCCAAATTGATACGATGATCACAGGCTGCAAATATATTCACTCCAGTACCAGTTGCAATCTATCATCGCCTGATACATTGCGGCCTTCCAGGAATTTTTGTTGATACTTCTCTCATTTTTCACATTTTCTGATAAACTCTCAACTGCTAATTCTTTTCCACCTTTATCATACAAACTTTTTATTCCTTTAAAACAAACCTGATAAACTTCAGCAGCATGTACTTTATATATATTGTTCAGTCCAAATCCTCCATCGGAAAAGCTTCTTTTAATTCGTTCTGCCTTAACTGGTTCAATATTCTCCGGAGGATCCGCATAAAACTGAAATGTTATTTCTTTATGCTCTATCATTTTAGCTTTTAACCAGATACAATCATCAAAATCATCATAATATGGATGGAAGGGTTGTTCTGCGTAACTTGAAAAAGTTGAGGCCAACTTATCCTTGTTACAATGTGCGCAGACAGGGACAAGGTTAAAGGGGGTTACTGTGAACGTTACATATTTGGACTTTGGAAGAAAATGGTCTAACGTGTCAACCATGTTTTGCTGGCAATACGGACATATTCCATTCGGTGCTGAACTCCTGATTTTATCATAATAATCTCGGTTTCTTTGCCCCTTTGAGACGAACTTCTGGCTATACAAAAATTTCATATCCTCTTTACTTGCAATTAAATTCACATTATCATGCTCTGGAATCGTATACAGAAGTCCTTGATCTGCCAACTGATCATACTTGTCAGATTTTTCAATGATTGTATCCTTAACCTGTTCTATAATTTTCTTTCTAGGCTCACGCATTCCCACTATACAATTATCCAAAATGAAAGCAATATCATTCTCTGGTTTATTCATCTTCTTCATCTTGATTTTTCCTTATCAAACATATACGCTCTGAGTATTGACTTTGCTTCGTTTCCTAATTCACCATGAAATTTGGCCAATGCCGTATCATAAGTATCAGAAGCCTCAGCTAGCTTTTTCAACAACGCATGAAATCCAGACTTTTGAACATCATAACCAAAAATTTCCGTAGTAATCTCTCCTAAATTTTCGCCATATGTTTCAATTTTAGGGCGGTCAAATTTACGGTATCCTCCGTCTCTGCGAATTTTCCACACACACTTTTTGGGAACTTCCTGAACTATGACAGGCGAATGAGTAGCTATAACAGCTACACCATTCGTATGTGTTAGTAATTCAGAAAGAGCACGAATAAATGCCGCTACAAGCGGCGGATGCAGATGTTCTTCCGGTTCATCTAGTAAAACCAATGATTTTTCTTCAACATAATCAACCAAACTAGTACATCGAATAATAATTAACTGGCTATACCTTCATTTGATTTTATGC
>JAJPYH010000094.1:0-4765 GCA_021205045.1 Lachnospiraceae bacterium
GTCGGGGCTAATGTTAAAGATTTTTCGGGACATTTTCAAAAATGCTTGACAGAGTATTTTGGAGAAAAAACAAAGATTACAAGCCAAGATACTTCTGGGTACTATATTGTTGAAAAGGATTGGTTTGTTTACTCTCCATCACGAATTGATGTTGGCTCAATAAATTTTCTCCGAGATAATGGTCCAGTGATTGTAAGTCCTCTCGATGTAGTATTCAGTGTTGATTTGAATGTAATTCGGCCAGAATATCTTTTAAATGTTTTGAAATCAAACGATGGTATGTTTCAAATTCTGAGTCACAGGCAGGGAATAGAAGGAACGGGAAGAAAAACGCTTCCATTTTCGGAATTTGCAAAGATTAACATACCGGTTCCCCCATTGGTAGTACAAGATGAGGTTATCTCTATTCTAAACCAATTTTTAAACTTGGTTAATGAGCTTACAGCAAGACAAAAGCAGTATGGGTACTACAGGGAAAAGTTATTGACATTCGACATTTACGGGGCGATAGGTGATGTTGATTGGCGAACACTTGGAGATATCAGTTCAATCAAATCAGGAAGAAACAAAGAGCGGCTTACTGAGGGAAGTTATCCGGTGTTTGGTTCTACAGGGATTATTGCAAGGACAAATACTTCTATTTATAGACATCAACAAATATTGATTGCACGAGTTGGAGCCAATGCTGGGTACGTTCAACTTGCTGACGGGGAATATGATGTATCCGACAATACGCTGATAGTGGATATTGATCCGAAGCAAAACTTGAAATATCTTTATTATTATTTACAAAATGCAAAATTAAACAGATTTGCAAAAGGAGGGGGACAGCCGCTAATTACAGCAGGACAGTTAAAAGATCTATCTGTCCCTGTCCCCTCATTGGAGGTACAGGAGCGGCTTGTCCATGTTCTCGACAACTTCGATGCCATCTGCTCTGACCTGAACATCGGCCTGCCTGCAGAGATTGAAGCACGAAAAAAACAATATGAGTTTTATCGGGATAAGCTCTTGACATTCGATATTGCGTCGGCGACAATCTCTGGACAGACAGACAGACAGACAGACAGACAGACAGACAGACGGGTTGATTAAGATATTCCAGTATGTGTTCGGTGTTGTATATGTGACTTTGGATGCGATATCCGAAAATTGTGACAGCCAGAGAAAGCCAGTCACCAACGGCAATCGTGAGTCTGGAGAGTATCCTTACTATGGTGCTTCTGGAATCGTTGATTATGTGAACGATTATATTTTTGATGGGGATTATCTGCTTGTTTCAGAGGATGGAGCTAATTTGCTTGCGAGAAGCACACCTATAGCATTCTCAATTTCGGGGAAAAACTGGGTCAACAACCATGCCCATGTTTTGAAACTTGACACCTATGAAACCAGACGATATGTCGAGTTTTTCTTGAATTCGATTGACCTTTCGACATGGATTACTGGTGGTGCGCAGCCGAAGTTGAATCAGCAGAATCTCAATAAAATAAGGATTCCGCTTCCAACACAGGACGAGCAGAAACGTATCGTTTCTATCCTTGATCGTTTCGATACACTGTGCAATGACATTTCTTCCGGCTTGCCTGCGGAAATCGAGGCGTGCCAGAAACAGTATGAATACTATCGTGATAAACTGCTGACCTTTGAAGTAAAGGCAGTATAAGAATAAGAGGAACAAGGAGGTGCAGCCATGTCGTATTTTAATATCGTAGCTGCTACCAGTGAGAATACTGTGGTGACGGAATATGCGCCGGTCACTGCACGCTCCGACAGCTATCAGAGCGAGGCTGCCCTGGAAAAAGAATTTATCCGGCTTCTGTGTGAACAGGGGTATACCTATTTGCCTATCCATTCAGAAGCAGACTTAATTGCAAATCTGCGATCTGAATTGGAAAGGCTGAATGATTATTATTTCTCCGATGCCGAATGGGACAGGTTCTTTAAGGACAACGTCGCCAATCCTAATGAGCATATCGTGGAGAAAACACGCAAAATCCAGGAGGATAATGTTCAGGTCCTGAAACGGGATGATGGCAGCACGAAAAACATCACCCTGATTGACAGAAAGAATATTCACAGCAACAGCCTTCAGGTTATCAACCAGTATGTGATCGGTATGGAGGAAGGCGCACGGCACGATAACCGTTATGATGTGACCGTGCTGGTCAACGGTTTGCCCCTCGTGCATATTGAATTAAAGCGGCGTGGTGTTCCTATCCGTGAAGCGTTCAACCAAATTAACCGCTATCAACGGGATTCCTTCTGGGCCGGGTGTGGTCTGTATGAGTATGTACAGATTTTCGTGATTTCCAACGGCACGAATACGAAATACTACTCCAACAGCACCCGCTACAATGCCATCAAGGACTCTAATTCCAGGAGTGCAAAGAAGGAAAAGACCAGCAACAGCTTTGAATTCACATCTTTCTGGGCGGATGCCGGAAACAAGGTTATCCCTGACCTCATCGATTTCACAAAGACTTTCTTTGCGAAGCACACTATCTTGAATATCCTGACGAAATACTGCATTCTCACGTCAGAAAATATGTTGATGGTCATGCGCCCGTATCAGATTACAGCAACTGAGCGCATCTTGAACCGTATCGAGATAGCAAATAATTATAAGAAATACGGAACCATTGATGGCGGCGGCTACATCTGGCACACCACCGGCTCCGGCAAGACGCTGACTTCCTTTAAGACGGCACGGCTTGCCTCGCAGCTCCCGTATATAGACAAGGTGCTTTTTGTCGTCGACCGTAAAGACCTGGACTACCAGACCATGAAGGAGTATGACCGCTTTGAAAAGGGCGCGGCCAACAGTAACACTTCTTCTGCTGTCCTGGAAAAGCAGCTTCGTGACTCTAATGCAAAAATCATTATTACCACCATTCAGAAGCTGTCAGCCTTTATAAAGAAGTTCAAGACACACGAGGCTTATACCAAGCGCGTTGTCATTATCTTCGATGAATGCCATCGCAGCCAGTTCGGGGATATGCATAAAGCTATTGTGAAGAGCTTTAAGAACTATCACATCTTCGGATTTACCGGCACGCCGATTTTTGCAAAAAATACCGGCGCAGTTCGTGATCCTCAGTTTTTCACCACTGCCCAGACTTTTGGCGACCAACTCCACGCATATACCATCGTGGATGCAATCAACGATAAGAATGTTCTGCCTTTCCGGGTGGACTATATTAAAACGATGGACACCGATGCGGATATCGACGATGAGGATGTTTGGGACATTGACCGCAAAAAGGCGCTTGAATCTCCTGAGAGGATTGCGCTTGTTACAAAATATATTCTGGAGCATTTCGACCAGAAAACCTACCGAGGGGACAAGACCTTTGAATTCTCTGTTCTTCAGAATATTTCCGAGGTTGCGTCCGGCAAGAACGGTACCGTAGAGGAAATCAAGGCAAAGCAGCGTGTCAGCGGTTTCAACTCTATCTTTGCGGTGGCTTCCGTTCCGGTAGCTATGAAGTATTACCGCGAGTTCCAGAAGCAGATGGCGGCTGATCCCATCAAGGCGCTCCGTGTTGCTCTCATATACAGCTACGGTGCCAATGAAGCCGAGGCGGATGGTATTCTTGATGAGGAAAATTCCGAGGACACCAGCGGGCTTGACCAGACTGCCCGTGATTTTCTGGATGATGCTATCCGTGATTACAATGCGATGTTCCATACGAACTACAGCACGGACAGCGACAAGTTCCAGAGTTATTATAAAGATGTCTCCCTCCGTATGAAGAACAAGGAGCTTGACATGCTTATCGTGGTCAATATGTTCCTGACCGGATTTGATGCCACCACGCTGAATACGTTGTGGGTGGACAAGAATCTGAAAATGCACGGACTGATTCAGGCATTCTCCAGAACTAACCGAATCCTGAACTCCATCAAGACTTTCGGCAATATCGTGTGTTTTCGTAATTTGCAGAAGCGTGTGGACGATGCTATCTCGCTTTTTGGAGACAAGGACGCGGGCGGCGTTGTCCTCCTGAGGAAATTCGAGGATTATTATAACGGATATGTTGACCAGGACGACAAGTCCCGTCCCGGTTATGTAGATATGATTGATGAGCTTACATCAAAATTCCCACTGTCCGAGCCGCAGATTGTTGGTGAGCAGAACCAGAAGGATTTTATCATGCTCTTTGGAACAATCCTGCGGATGCGCAATCTGCTCTCGTCATTTGATGATTTCAAAGGCAAGGAACTAATCACCGAACGTGACTTGCAGGACTATCTTGGCCGCTATCAGGATTTGCGTGATGAGTGGCGTCCAAAAGATAAAGAAAAAAAGACATCACAGATGATATTGTCTTTGAGATTGAGCTAATCAAGCAGATCGAAATCAATATCGACTACATCCTCATGCTCGTTGCGAAATACCATGAAAGCCACTGTGAGGACAAAGAGGTGCTTGTCACTATTCGCAAGGCTGTGGACGCTAGCCCGGAACTCCGTAGCAAGAAAGAGCTGATTGAGACCTTCATCGGTAGCTTGAATGAAGTCGAAGATGTCATGGGTGAATGGCAGTCCTATGTTTCCGAGGAGCGGGAACGGGAACTAAATCAGATTATTACAGATGAAAAGCTGAAAGCACCCGAAACCAGGCGCTTTGTCGAGAACGCTTTCCGGGATGGAGAAATCAAAACTACGGGTATTGACATCGATAAGCTGATGCCTCCCATATCCCGTTTTGGAGGTTCCGGACGGGAGAAGAAAAAACAGACGGTCATCGATAAGCTAAAGG
>JAJPYH010000094.1:4775-6715 GCA_021205045.1 Lachnospiraceae bacterium
TCGGCGGCGTATTTACAGCAGAGCCGGAAAAGAAAGCGGTCACCTATGTATTTGACAACAGCGATGATTTACTGATGGTTGCAGAGCCGAAAGTGCCATATGGAACGAAAAAGATGTAGGAGGACAGGCAGATGTCCAAACTGAATGTAGACCAGAAAACAATAAAGGATTTGTTTCAGGATAAAAGGGCTGATTTTCTGATTCCCGATTATCAGCGTCCCTATGCATGGGGAGAAACGGAGTGTCAGACTCTGTGGGATGATATTTTCTCCTTCGCCATCCCTGATGAAGGGCGGACTGATTTTGACAGCAACAGTGAGTATTTCCTCGGCCCTATCGTTACATACAAAAACGAGGGACGCATGGAGGTCATAGATGGGCAGCAGCGGTTGACCACGCTGATGCTTCTGCTCCGCGCTTTCTATTCCAAGTTTGGTCATATGCAGGACAAGGCTTCCATCTCCACAAAGCAGAACATCGAGAAGTGCATCTGGAAGACGGACGAATTTGGCGAGCCGAACATGAGGGATTTGAAGATTGATTCCGATGTGGCGACAGATAATGACAAGGATGAATTCCTCGAAATTTTGAGAACCGGGGAAGTGAAAAAAGGGCAAAAGAGCCGTTACGCTCAAAACTTCCAGTTCTTCCAGAATTGCATTGATTCATTTCTGGACAAATTCCCTTCATATTTTGCGTATCTTCCGACGAGAATCATGAATAACTGTATCCTTCTGCCCATAGAGGCGGAATCTCAGGACACGGCTTTACGTATCTTTTCCACGTTGAATGACCGAGGAAAGCCGCTGTCGGATGCTGATATTTTCAAGGCGCAGTTTTATAAGTTCTATTCTTCCATCGGCAAGAAAGATAAATTCATCAATCGCTGGAAAGAGCTTGAGGAGCTTTGCGAGAAGATTTTCCATCCGATTTCCGGCACCCCAATGGACGAGCTGTTCACCCGTTATATGTATTTTGTTCGTGCGAAGATGGGAATTAAGTCCTCCACCACCGATGCCTTACGCAAATTCTATGAGCGGGATGGTTATATTCTGCTGAGAAATGAAGAAACGTTCGAGGACCTTGTTGTCTTGGCAAACTTCTGGAATGAAGTTTCAAATCAGGATAAAGACAGATTCTCGGTCAATATACTTCGGAAGCTGTTCGTACTGAACTATGCGCCCAACAGTATGTGGACGTATTTTGTGTCTGTCTACTTCATGCAGAATCGGGATGAAGACGGAAATTTGGAGGAAGGGGCATTTGCGGAATTCCTCGATAAAATCACAGGCTTCATCTGGACTTATGCCGTTACGAATCCCGGCGTGAATGCACTGAGAACGCCTGTATATGCGGAAATGGTAAATATCGTAAACAACCAGCCCGTGACCTTCGCCGAGTACCGTTTTGACGAGGATAAGGTGAGGAGTATGTTTAACAACTTCAGCTTCCACAATGCCAGACCTATTACAAAAGCCATGCTGACATGGTGGGCTTTTACGGATGACCGTCAGGGACTGTTGTCGCTGGAAAATGCGTATGAGATTGAACATATTTATGCTCGCAACAGACAGGACAAGGAAAAATCACTGCCTAATCCAGGCAACCTGAATGCGCTTGGAAACAAGGCACTTTTGGAGAAACGTATTAACATCCGCGCATCTGACTATCGGTTTGTAGATAAGAAAAAATACTACAACGGGTTCACCAATAGCAGAGGTCAGGCAAAGGAAGGCACCAAAATTCAGGAGCTTGTTGATTTGGCGGCGTCAGCTGATGATTTCACGGAATCTGAGATTATTGAACGAAATAGCAAAATTATGGAGCGATTTATTCAATTCCTTGGAGAAAATGGATTGCTTATGGCATAAGGCGTTGTCAGCTATACCTAGTATAACATAAAATAAATAACTGGCCAAATAATGGCTTTTGTGCTATAC
>JAJPYH010000048.1 GCA_021205045.1 Lachnospiraceae bacterium
GTTTGCTGTACGCTATTTTTCGTCTAACCACTACTATCTAACTGTTTCAAACTTTATACCCGTCAGTGTTGCTCAGAAGATCATAGGTATACCCTTCTTCTGTCAATCTTTCCTGAAGTTCTGTCAGACTACTTCCAACCTGCACATTTTCCAGGGTGATCGACACGCCGTCCGTCACGGTGATGGTAACGTCCGTATATTTTGTCCGTTCCGTCGCATAAGTATAATTATATGTCGGAAGCTCAAAGTTCAATACCGTATCCGCCTCATCCTCTCCCAGATAAAAACTGGTATGAGCCGGCTGATTGTAAGTATCATTCTGCTGAGCCACTCCATTCCTGTACACGCTGTCCTGCATCAGTGAGTAGATGGTGTAATCTGTCTCAATACTGGTCATATAAATGCGCAGCGTTGTATTATTGCTTTCTCTGACCAGAATCTCTTCTCTCCAGTCGCCCAGAATATCCGCTGTCAGGCCAGGATTATTCTTTGTGGAGTTGTTGGTAAGAGTTCCGTTAAATACAGCAATAGTCTCTGTTTCTCCGGTTTCCTCATTATACTTGTGAATGCCCACCGGATATCCGCTCTTATCACCGCCGTTGGCCGGAGCTGAGTCGGGAAGCTCAGAGAGCAGATCCCCATCCCAGTACATAATGAAGCTTGTCACACCGGGCTTGCTGATGGGATTTCCTTCGTCATCCGTCACAACCTCTCCGTAAACATTGTACAGGTAATCGTCAGCTGACGTCCACAGCTCATAGCCCGGGTTCGACGTCACATTTGCCAGGACGCCTCTTCCCGTATCTCCTGCTCCAAAAGTCATGCCGAAAATTCTCGTTCCCGTTGCGCCATTGGAAAGGGCAAAATTCAGATAATTGGACACGGAGGTATCTTCTACAATGGTAAACACATACAGCTGGTCGCTGTCCGGGAATACGGCATCAATATGAATCGCATCACCATGCTTCATATAGTCATTGTTGCCATCGCCGTCCTTTGCCCAGAGTACCGTGCCATCGTGGTCAATGCAGGTGCCGCCCATGTAAATCTCGTCAAAACCATCATTGTCCAGATCACCGGTGGTCAGATTATGATTTCCTCCTCCGTCATCGGCGCTGGTGCAGTAGATTTTCCATGCTTCTACAATTTCACCATCCACCAGACAATAAGCAATCATGGACAAATCTGAATAATAGGCTCTGTTCACAAAAATCGCCGGGATGGTATCCTCATACTCGCCGCCCACACTGGAAGCGCTGATGGTTCCTACTCCTGTGTTGAAACGGAAAACAGTAGAATAACTGGTATTTTCCGTTTGCGTCATAAAGAATTCCGTATCATAATAATAATCCACACTGTCAATGGCTTCGCCGGTTTCGCCGTTGAATATTGTAAAGTATTCATTGGCTTCGGTAGTCTTGTACCCCAGCCTGTCGATAGCGTCCCCCTCCAGGGAACGATCTCCAACCTCACTTACCAGGTAAGTGTCATCCATCACCGGACTGCCGTAAGAACCCACATAGGAAGCATCCGGAGTCACCTCCGTGCTGAGCACATAACCATAGCCGTCCTCGCTGAGTACATAGCTTCCGGTGCTCTCAGAATCAGTCGGATCGTCCGCCACCCACACATAACCGCCCTCATCGGTAGTCAGATAGACAAAGTTGCCGTTTTCGTCCGGTCTGTAGGTACGGGTGCCGTCAGAAGTCAGAATGCCAAGCTCCGCCTTCCCGTCCTCATCCATATCATAGACAATAAAGTTGTCATAATGCTGAGACGCGGGAGAAGTATATCCCATATATAGTCTCCACAGCGCGGTGCCGTCCATCTCATAGACATCAATGATTTCCGGGCTGGAGCCTCTGTCCGGACTGCTTGAGGAGTTATTTGTCCCCGGGTCATAGCCGTTTGTCGGATACCACTTGACAATCAGCTCATACTGCCCGTCTCCATCCACATCCGCCACCTCAGTGTCATTCAGACGATAAACAGCCTGTGTGTCACACCAGCTGTAGGACGCGAGAGGCCTCTGCAGCTCCACCGAAATATAGTTATCCTCCAGCGCCTCCACTTCCTCACTGTAATCGTACACACCGTTCTGGATTGCCTTAATCTGATAAATATCGCCAACCTCACCGTCCGTATCCAGATAGTTGGTGGAATTGGTCAGAGAAGTCACAAGCTCGCCGTTGCGGTATACCTCGAACACCATATCCTGGCCTTCGCTTACCAGTTCATATTCATCTACCAGAATTCTCCAGGATAGATAAATTCCACCCTGCTCGCTGACCACATACTCTCCTGAAGCGGTGTCATATACCAGATTGTTGATGGCATACAGACCTCGGTCAAGATTTTCAATGGTTCTCTCATAGGCCATATAATTGTCGTCCGTGCTGTAATAATGCACACGGAACTCCACCCAGGTCTCACCGTCCAGAGCATAGGAGCCGTCCATATCCAGCATGACCTTGTATACATAGGTTCCCTCGGTTTCCGGATCAAACTCCGGCGGCTCTCCGTCCCTGCTGCCTTCCTGGGTCACAGAGCTCTGATTCCAGATGGCTGTCCAGGTGGACATATCCAGCTCGGCGTAAGCGGCTTTGCCATTCTCCAGGATGACCTGGGTCGTGGTAGGCAGAAGCGCCTCAAACTCCTCCACCGTGGAGATGGTGCCGTACTCAATCTCCAGAGTGGCAGGCATATACGCGGTTGTGATGCTGTAATTCTTCACATATTTCATAGTCAGAGACACAGACAACCCCTTGCTGTTCACCATGCCCTCTTCCAGAATCAGCTCCGCGGTCCAGATATAGGTTCCATAGGTATCCTCGTCAAACTCCGGTGTGCAGATCCACTCGCTCAACCCAAGCTCTCTGCTGCTGCCGTCGCCCATGGTAACGATGGCTGTGGTGGGCATGCCCTCCAGAAAGTCTTCCAGATCCGCCTTTCGGACTGTCTGACCTGCGGGCTGCGTCACCGACGCGATGGTATTGGAATCCGAATAATTGTAACGGACGCCAAGATTATCGATACCAAAGCTCACCGTTCCCTTCCAGCCGCCCGCCGCGATCTGAGAGATGTTCATGGCGGAGGCATAGATCGGGATATCTTCAGCGCTGAAAAGAACCTTTCCACTGTCCCTGTCACTGATGGTCAGAGAAGCCGTCGCTGTGTTGTAATCAAACACAATAGATACCGTATACCAGGTATTCCCATCAGCGGTAATGCCTGTCTGCCCCGCCGTGATGTCCGCAGTGCAGTCAGCCTGACGGATCAGACCGCCTTCCAGTACCTCTTCGGAGTAACTTAATCCATAGCCGCTCTCCACATGCTCACCTACCGTGTAATAATAGATATTGTAATCTTTGTCAAACTGCAGACCAAAATACGCATAGGTACTGTTTGAGCTGTAAAATGATATATCCCCAAAACGGGAGCCGGAACTGGCTATTGATCCCGGCAGCCAGTCGAAGCTTGCCTCCGCCTGCTCGGCTACCTGGTCCGAAATGCCGATTTTGGCCACCCGATATTTGCCGTTGTCCGCCGCTGAAATCTCCAGATAAGAATTTTCCTCATCCTCGTCCGCCAGCGCAATCGCGGGAGCCGATGTTCCGCCCTCCGCAATGACGTCCGTTCCTACGGCGCTCCAGGTTCCTGTTTCCTCCTCAAAATCATTCCAATACACATTATAATAATAAGAAGCTGGAATGTCCGTCAGATAACGAATCCCCAGATTGTCAATTCCCATATCCACAGTGGCTTTCCAGCCGCCCGCCGTAATAAAGGATAAATCCTCTGCAGACTCATAAATATTGACCGTTGTGGAGAAAAGCACCGCGTCCGCATTTTCTCTCGTGGAAATGGACAGCGTTGCGGTATGCTCCAGATAATTAAAGGTGATTTTCACCGTGTACCAGGTCTCCCCATCTGCGGTAATACCCGTCTGACCCGCTGTGATGTCTGCGGTGCAGTCCGCCTGTCTGACCAGACCGCCCTTCAGCTCTTCCTCAGAATAGCTCAGTCCATAACCGCTCTCCACATGCTCACCCACTGTGTAGTAATAGATATTCCAGTCCCTGTCAAACTGCAGGCCAAAATAGGCGTATGTACTCGCAGAGGAATAGAACGCGATATCACCAAAACGGGAGCTCGCCGTGGTCTGGATCGTTCCAGGCAGCCAGTCAAAGGTCAGCTCAACGCCGGATATCTCCTCCTCCGTTTCCAGGCCGTTCAGCCTGGAGACCCTGTATTTGCCGGAACCATCGGCATTAATATCCATATAATGATTGCCGTCATCTTCCGATGCCTGGGTAAGCGTAGCGCTACTTGTCCCGCCTTCCGCAATAATCTCCGTACCAACCGCGGTGCTTCCCCAGATGCTGTCCTCAAAATTCCACCAGACATCATAGTATTCCTCGGGATTTTCCACACCGCCTGCCAGATAGCTGGCCACCGTCACAGCCGTTTCCGTTGCGGTAATCCCCTCCAGATTCCCCTCTTCGAGAGCTTCCCCGGTTTCCTCCTGAGTCTCCTCCCCATCGTCAACGGTGTCTCTGTTCTCTTCTAAATTTTCTTCTCCGGTCGCCCCCTGCGCTTCCTCCCCGGCAGCTTCCCCAGATTCTTCCTGCGCTTCCTCACCAGTGTTTTCCCCGGTCTCTCCCCGGTTCTCTTCTCCGTCAGCTTCTTCACCGGTATTTTCCCCGGTCTCTCCCTGATCCTCTCCTGCGGATGACCCCTCTTCCATCCCGCTTCCGGCGGTCAGAGCAGCCGAGCCGTCCGCACGGGCCGTTGTCGATACGCTGCTCATCAGCATGACCGCAGACAACAGCATCGCCAGATACCTTTTGTACTTCACGATAATCCTACCCTTCCTTTCTCTCATTCCATGAGAATCCAATGCCATACACTTCCAGTCTTTTTATTTTAAGAAAGAAATGGAAAGAAAGATATAAGAAAAATTCTTGTTTGTTAAGATAATTCGCAGTTCTTTCGCCCAATCAGCATCCTGACGCACAGCCCTCCTCCCTGATTTGGATAAAAACTCAGCCCATAGCCCTCCCCATAAAACAATACCAGCCGCTGGTGCAGATTTTTCACTCCATAGCTCTCTTTCTCACTGCGAATCTGTTCCCGCAGGCTCTCGTTCATCCTCTCGCACTCCTCCTTTGTCATCCCCTTTCCATTATCCTCCACCAGGATTTCAATGTCATTTTCGCCCGCCAGATGACCGCGAAAGCTGATATAATTGTCGTCCCTTCCCGGATCAATCCCATGGACAAAATAATTTTCTATCAGCGGCTGAAAAGAATTCCGTACAATTCCGTACTCAAGAACTTCAGTATCAATATCATAGCGAATTTTTACCTTATCTCCGTATCTGGCTTTAAACAGAGCCAGATATCGCTGGGAAAACGCCAGCTCTTCCCCCATAGGAATAAAAGAACGAGAGCCGATGAAACCCCGGAAAATCGCAGCCGTCTGATTGATAATCTCCGCAGTTTCCGAATCCCCGTTCTGATAACAGCGGGCGGAAAACATCTCCAGAGAATTATACAGGAAATGAGGATTGAATTTTGCCTGCAGCTCCTGCAGCTCAGCTTCTTTCTGTCGCAGCTCATATTCATGAGCCCTGTCAATATTTTCCTTCAGACTTTCCGCCATGATATTGATGGAATCCGCAATCTCCTCGAAACCGCTTTGTGTGAAATCACCCTCAATACGAGTGTCCAGCTGATTCTGTCCCATTTTGCTTAAACCGGATCGTATTACCTCCACTTCCTTCCCCAGCATCCTGAGCGTGACCATGTATAAAAGAAAGGTAACCGCAAAAGCCAGTACCACAAAGCCCATAATCATAGGCGTCGCCCTGTGGGAAGCCCAAAACAGCTCCGTCCACTCCAAAGAATAGTAAATTCTGGCCCCGTTCACTGTTTCACCGGACACCTGTGTATACCGCGCATCACTCCCCTCTCCACATACCGTAAATTCTCCTTTCTCAGGCAAATCCTCCGGCAGAAAGGCTTCCCCGCCGCTAGTGAAAACACTTCTGCCGGATATGGCAATATCAAATTGCAGCGTCAACAGCTCACTGTTGGTGACGCTGCTTTCCATCAGACTTTCTACGGAAAACCCCACCAGGATCGTCCCATCGCTCCATCCGGACGGAAGTCCGCCCGCAATGGCAATACAGTCATAGCTCTCTCCAAGAGAGGCGGCGTTCACCGTCTGCATTCCATAGATTTCCATGGTGCTTACTTTTTGCGCAAGCTCTTCCCAATAGGGAAAATCTTCCTCCAGCCACTGAATGGTAGTCTGAGACGGATAATAAATATAATTGACCTCCCGATTGTCGGAAATCAATGCTACCCAGCAGATAGCCTCGCTCCTCTTTGCAACCTCCTCCATCTGCTCCGCCAGTTTCAGCTTCTCCGTTCCCACCAGATCGGTATCTTCATTAAAATAAGAGCTCAATACCTCCTGCAAATCCTCCTGCTGAAAAATGGGCAGATAAACGCTCCAGAAATCCCCGGTCAGATCCTGCCAGGCGTCTGCAGTTCTGCTCAGCGCCATGTCAAAATCCGCCAGAAGCTCTCCCCGCCTCTGCTCATAAGCGAAATAGCAGGCCACAATACTGACAGCCAGAATGATCGCAAAGCAGCCGCTCATGAATGTCAGCGCCATCCAGTTTTTCAGAAAAT
>JAJPYH010000063.1 GCA_021205045.1 Lachnospiraceae bacterium
AGCACGTTTAGAAGGTGATTCATAGCAAAACACTACTTTTGACACCTTAACCAAAGCTGGGTATTTTTCATATCCATGTAGACCCGGATCAGCCGTTTTTCCACAGGCAGAGCCAGGCTGGCCTCAATGGCGTTGTCGAAGAGATTGCCCAGGATGCAGCATAAATCCAGCTCGGACATTTTGAGCTTCACGGGAATGTGGGCGTCCACGGTCACAGGGATGTCCTTAGAGCGGGCCAGGGAAATCTTGCTGTTCAGAATGGCGTCGGCCATGGAGTTGCCGGTTTTCACCACTGTGTCTACGGTATTCAGATCGGTGTCAAGCATGTCCAGATAATGGCGAATGGCGTCCAGATCGCCGTTTGCGGCGTAGGCCTTCATGGTCTGAATGTGGTTGCGGTAGTCGTGGCGCCAGCCCCGCATCTGGCGGTACATATTTTCTACTTCCTGATAGTGAGTCTCGATGAGCTCCCGCTGGTACTGTTCCAGCCGTTTGTCGATCTGTTTATCCCAAAATGACATCCTGTGCCTGCCTCTTATTGCATGATACAAGGGACAAAAGGGTATGATACCATGGTTCCCAAGGTCATAAATGCGAATGCCCTAAAGGGCTGGCTTCGCGTTGCAGGCATTCGATTTCTGACCTTTTGTCCCTTGTATCATTGTATAATGAAAAAGGAATAATTGGTGGGTTTCAGGAAAACACGGAATGTGTGGTGTTGCCCGAAGCTTCCGGTATTATTATAGGCAGTCGGCAAAATATGTGCAAGATAATTTTTGCGGATGGCGGTTTTCAGGAGCTGACTATTTTGCGGCAGCTTCTTAAATGTCTCTGCCGGGATAGCTGAGGCTCCTTAAATGCCTCTGCCGGGATAGCTGCAGTCATCCGTGAAATTCCGGTAATGATTCACAGAAACGATCGGTTGTGAATGATGATTTGAGATGAAATCTTATTTCGCTAATCTCTTGACGGCTTGCCCACGGTATGGTAAGAAAGATAGAGGCATTGATTACATCACATGGAGGACAGATTATGGAACTGGCGGCCGTCTACCATAAAGCTGACAAAAGCTGCTGCTACGCATTGGAAAAGAACCGCTTTTTATTTCGGATCAGAGTCAAAAAAGGGGATATGGTATCCGTGATCCTGCACAGTCAGGACAAATATCTTCCAATATCAAGACAGGATACGCGGGTGCAGACAGTGATGGAGAGGGCCTGCAGCGATGAGTACAGTGATTATTATGAGGCAGAGCTTACCTTTCAGGTAGTCTGCCTGCGGTATTTTTTTGAATTGACAGATTTTAACGGGGAGAGAGTATTTTTCGCCAATTATAAATTCAGCAAAGAGATTGCCACCGACACGGATCAGATGTTTGACTGCCCTCAGAATCTCAGGGAGGAGGAGCGTTTTCTTGTTCCGGAGTGGGCGAAAAATAAGGTAGTGTACCAGATTTTCCCTTCCAGATTTGCCTCCAGCAAGGAGGTGCCGGATGAATTGTGGTACAAGGCGCCAATGGGCCATTTTGAAAATCTGTAGGGAGATCTGCAGGGAGTGATCAATCACCTGGATCATCTACAGGAGCTGGGAGTGGAGGTTCTGTATATGACGCCCATTTTCCGGGCCAATACTTCTCATAAATATGACACTGTCGATTATTACCAGATCGATCCCTCTTTTGGTACAAAGGAAGACTTAAAGGAGCTGGTGACGCGGGCTCACGCCAAAGGAATGAGGGTGTTGCTGGACGGAGTGTTCAATCATACCTCGCCGGATTTTTTTGCTTTTGCGGATGTGATGAAAAATCAGGAGAAATCCGAGTACCTGGACTGGTATTATATTGAAGGCTTCCCGCTGGTCAGGGAGTGGGGCAAAAAGCCCAATTTCAAATGCTTTTCCTATTTTGGCGGGATGCCCAAGCTGAATTTGTCCAATCTCAAGGTGCAGGATTACTGCATAGGCGTGGCACGCTACTGGATCAGGGAATGTGACATTGACGGCTGGCGGCTGGATGTGGGGGATGAGATTTCTCATGTGTTCTGGAAGCGTTTCCGCAGGGAAGTGAAGGAAGAAAAGCCGGAGGCTCTGATCATCGGGGAGGTCTGGCACTATGCACCGGATTTTCTGGAAGGAGACGAGTGGGACAGTGTGATGAACTACCCCTTTAAGGACGCGGTAAAGGAGCTGCTGGCGGAGGAGAGCATCACGGTGTCGCAGTTTGCCGGTCGCCTGGGTTTTATCAGGGGAAATGTACATACGGATGTGTATCCTGTACTGTTCAATCTGATTGGCAGTCATGACTGCCCCCGGTTTTTGCATGAGTGCGGAGGAGATGTGCAAAGGCTGAAAATGGCGGCGGCGCTGCAGCTGTTGACCCCTGGCATGCCCATGATTTATTATGGAGATGAGTATGCCATGGAGGGCGGCAGGGATCCGGACTGCCGCCGGGGCATGGTCTGGGAGAAGAGCAGGCAGAATGAGGAGGTGTTTGGCTGGTACCGGCGCCTGATCCGGGTGAGGAAGGAGCATCCGGCTTTGACTGTTGGTCAGATGGTATCGCTTCATGCGGAGGATGAGAAGGGAATTTTGACAATGGTAAGGTCAGACGGAATAGAGGAGATTGCGGTAATATATCATTGCGGAACACAGGTGGCTGACTTGCCGGAATATGCTGGACTGCTGGAATTGATTCGGGAAAAAGTGTTTGAGGGCAGACTGGGTGCCATGGAAGCGGCGGTGCTGGTTCTGGACAGGAAATCAAATGGTTAAGGAATGCTAAAACTGAGGCAGGCGGCGGTTCAGGAACGGAAGGAAATCGAAAGCACTGATACTCATGGAAGAAAGCAGATGATAAAATAAAGGAGGGGAGCGCGGGACAGCTTCCTGCGTACGTCAGAAAATGGAAATACAAAAGGATTATGAGGTACTGTAGACTGGATATTATTATCTCACCGCGTAGGTGGTGAACGTGGGAGCCTATAACGGCGGCGTCCTTTACGGAAAAGGTAAGGATCAGAAGGAGTGTACCACCACCCTGCCGCTGACAACCGGAGGAGTCACCGAAGGCCCACGCAAGGCAGTGGTCAGAGGTATTCGGGTGGGCAGTGACGGCAAGGCTCGTGTGGGACTTCATATCAAAAGCTGCGAGCCGGACAGTATGGGAGTTCATGATCTGCAGTTGGTCAGGGAGGCGGATCAGTCCGCCCCGTATCGTTTTTATAAGGGAGGAGATATTTCCGAGCTTTCCTGGCTGGAGGCGGAGGGAGCGGTTTTTTGCAATGCAGATGGGAAAGAAGCGGATGCACTTGAACTTCTGGCAGCCAATGGGTGGAATATCGCCAGGCTCCGTATTTATGACAATCCCGGCAAGGGCCGCGGCAATGGTTCTTATTATTGCAAGGAAGGATATATGACGCTGCCGGATGTGCTGGGGCTGGCGAAACGGGCGGCGGCTCAGGGCATGGAGCTGGAGCTGACCATTCATTACAGCGATTACTGGACCAACGTGGAAGCGCAGAAGATGCCCCAGTGCTGGGAGAAGGAGCTGGCCGGGCTTGACGAGGCGCAGACGCTGGATAAGCTCTGTGCGCTGGTCTATCAGTATACCAGTGACGTGATGAAAGCCATGAAAGCCCAGGGAACTGTGCCCAAATTTGTTTCCATCGGCAATGAGATTCAGGGAGGCATCCTGTATCCCTATGGCCATTATATGAAATGGGAGAATCTGGCCAGGCTTTTGTCCGCAGGCAGCAGGGCGGTGACGGATATCTGCCCTGACAGCCGGGTCATTATGCCTCTTGATATTGCCGGACAGTATGACATATTTTATAATTTCTTTGATAACTGTGAAAAATACGGCGTCCCCTATGACATCATTGGGCCTTCCTACTATCCATTCTGGTTCAATAAGGATGTGGATACAGTAGTGGAATTCTGTAATAAAATGATCGAGCGCTATCAGAAGGACATCATGATTATGGAGACGGGCTATAATTTCAGCCCGGTGCGGCCGGATGGTTATCCGGGACAGCTGGAGCACAATGGCCCTTACCCGAAGGACGGTGATTTCTACGGCAGTACTCCTCTGGGGCAGAAGCATTTTATGGAGGATTTATTTAATGGCTTAAAGAGCGTGGGGCTGGGAAGCGGGCATAGCTGCCTGGGGGATCTGTACTGGGATCCGGTGATGGTGGAGCAGCCCGGAATCGGCTGGGCGCTGAAGGATGAGGATGACCAGGTGGACGTCAATCTGGTGTCCAATACTACGCTTTTTGATTTTGAGCATAAGCTTCTGCCGGTGATGGAGGCATATCGGTGGAATAAAGAAGGGTGATGACAGTCGATAATAGTGATATTGATTTATAAAAAGTCACGGATTTTTGATTTTTTTAAAATCCGTGGCTTTTGTATTTTCAGCCCTGACATTATTTCAAAAATATGTTGACAAATTGATATCAAAATGATATCGTCAAGAAGCAATCATCGTAAAACGAAAATGAGAAGGAGATAATGAATCATGGAAGAAAAAGTATTGAACAACCGAAGAAACGGCATGGTCTGTCTGCTGCTGTTCATCATCCTGTACGCGCTGGCGATTGCTGCCGTGGTGTACGCCGGTATTCAGCTGGCCGGTGAAAGCTGGGGAGCCGCCGCAGTTGTCCTCATGGTGGTGGGAGTTATTTATCTGTGCCTGGGCTGGATTCCCTTCCTGGGTCTGAAGGTTCTGAAGCCTCAGGAGGCTATGGTACTGACCCTGTTTGGCAAATATGTGGGGACGATCAGAGAATCCGGTTTTTATTTTGTCAATCCCTTCTGTGTCAGTGTCAATCCGGCGGCCAAGACCCGTTTAAAGCAGAGCGGCGACGTGGATCACTCCGGCCCCATGTCCTTCCTCACCCAGGCAGACAATGGTCTGCAGCTTACCTTCGGCAATGACGGAGGCGGCAAAAAGGTTTCCCTGAAAATCATGACGCTGAATAACAATCGTCAGAAGATCAACGATGTACTGGGTAATCCGGTGGAAATCGCCATCGCGGTGATGTGGAAGGTGACGGATACAGCGAAGGCTGTTTTCAACGTAGATAACTATAAAGAATATCTGTCCTTACAGTGTGACAGCGCTCTGCGCAATATTGTCCGTCTTTATCCCTATGATGTGGCGGAGAATATCGACACTACCGGAGACGGGATTGCTGACGAGGGGAGCCTGAGAGGGTCCAGCGACATTGTGGCGCAGAGAATCCGGGACGAGATTCAGAGTAAGGTAAAGGAAGCCGGTCTGGAGATCATTGAAGCCCGGATTACTTACCTGGCCTATGCGCCGGAGATCGCGGCGGTGATGCTGCAGAGGCAGCAGGCCTCGGCCATCATTGACGCCAGAAAGATGATCGTGGACGGCGCCGTGGGCATGGTGGAGATGGCTCTTGACCGTCTCAATGAGAGACAGACCGTGGTGCTGGATGAGGAGCGCAAGGCCGCCATGGTCTCCAACCTGTTGGTTGTGCTGTGCGGCAATAAGGACACCCAGCCCATTGTGAATTCGGGAAGCTTGTACTGATTATGGCAGAGAATGGAAAGAAGCAGGTGCCCCTGCGCCTGTCGGCAAAATTGTATGACGCGATCGCAGCCTGGGCGGAGGATGACTTCCGCTCAGTCAACGGGCAGATCGAGTATCTTCTGACGGAATGTGTGCGCCAGCGCAAAAAGAACGGAGCGCCGGTGCCTCACAATCTGGACGAGCCGCCGAAGTTCGATATTGAATAAAATGCGGTAACCGGTGTAAAATATGCGTAAGCGCTCAGACGCAGAATGTGGAGGTACGATATGGCAAAAAAATTATTGTCCCGGGGAGAGGTCCCTGTGGAGGAAACCTGGGATCTTTCCCTGATTTACAGGACGGATAAGGAATTCCGCGCGGATGTGGAAGAGGTGAAGAAGCTGCGGGAGGAGATTGTCCGTGTGTATCAGGGGCAGTTAAATACCCCGCAGGCGGTCAATGACTGTCTGGACATTTACCGGACTCTTCTGGAGAAGATGTATCTGGCGGATCAATATGTGAGTCTTGCGGTTTCGGTGGATCATTACGATGCAGAAATGCAGGACCGGGCGGGACAGATCGGCCGTCTGTTTGCTCAGGTGAACAGTGACTTAAGCTTTATTGACAGTGAGATCTCTGAGCTGCCGGAGGAAACCATCAAAGCGGCTATGGAGGCGTCGAAACCCAATCGGGGATATCTGGAGGATGTGCTCAGGGAGAAACCGCACCGTCTCCATCCGGAGGCAGAGCGGGTGCTCAGCGCTGTTTCCCGGACACTGCAGAGCCCCTATGAAATCTATAACGCGGCCAAGCTGGCGGATATGCGCTTCCCTTCCTTTACGGCGGACGGGGAAGAGCATCCCTTAAGCTACTCGCTCTTTGAGGACAATTATGAGTATGATGAAAATACTGAGATCCGCCGGGCAGCCTTCAGTGCTTTTTCCCAAAAGATCAAAGAATATGAGAATGTGACTGCCGCCGCTTACAATACCACTGTGCAGCAGGAAAAAATCATGGCCGGGCTCAAAGGGTTTGACTCCGTGTACGACTATCTTTTGTTTGATCAGAAGGTGACCAGGGAAA
>JAJPYH010000074.1 GCA_021205045.1 Lachnospiraceae bacterium
CTAGCAAGGGAGGGCGCGCCCGTGTACAGAATCCGGCCATACATCCTGAGAGTCGGCCTGAAATTGCGGGGCGTAATGTGAATCGCATCCTTGTGCGTGTTGCACATAAACAGAAGGATGCAGAAGCTGACAAACTGAGAAAAGCCGGTGGCCGCCCCGGCTCCCGCAGTCCCCATGTCAAAGCCGAAGATCAGAATCGGATCCAGGATCATATTCAGAATCCCGCCGATGGTGATACCCACCATGGCATAGGATGCCAGCCCCTGGAAACGAAGCAGATTATTCATGATGAAGGAGCACATCATGAAGGGCGCCGCCAGGAAAATGTACTGTGCATAAGCCTCCGCGTAAGGAGCGATGGTCTCCGTGGAGCCCAGCAGCATGACGATACTGTGCATCTGCGTGGAGCCAAGCACCGCGATCAGGCAGCCAAGGGCAAAGCCTGTAAACCAGGCCACCGACCCGAACCTCTTAGCCTCCTCTTCCTTCCCCGAGCCCAACAGCCTGGAAATATTATTGCCGGCGCCCATGCCGATCATAAAGGAAAAGGCCTGGATCAGCGCCATGGCGGAATAGATAATCCCCACCGCCCCGGAGGCCGACGTTCCCAGCTGGCTCACAAAAAAGGTGTCCGCCATGTTGTAGATGGATGTAATCAGCATGGAGATGATGGTGGGGACCGCAAGCTTCGGGATGATCACCTCCACCGGGGAGTTCAGCATTTGTTCATTGCGGGACGCAGTGTCTTTTTCTTTCATTTAATAACCTCTTCTCTTTCTTAATCCGGCATGAGGTTTCTTCCCCATGATTCTCTTTCTTAAGCAGGCATGGAGATTTCTCCCCATGATTCTGCCGCACTCAGGATTTTTCTTGCAGGGATGTGCAGCATTCTGGTGTCATGACAGTCTTCGACGCATTTCATCCACCAGACCATAATGCGGTTCGTAGATATTCCTGTCAAAAAATACCCTGTGAAAATCCTCAACATATGTTCTTAAGTTTGTATACTCAATTCTGGAAAAATGATCGGACATCACAAACGCCGTATAATATCCGGCCTGCTGCGCCGCAAAGGGTCTGAGCCTTTCAATGGCATGGGAAATGGTCCCGTCCATCGGCAAAGGCTCCTCCGGAAAATCATCGTACTCCCATCCGCGGTCATAAAAAGCTTTCAGCGCTTCCGTACAGTACCTCTGCGGTTTTATCATATGTTTTCTGAAATCTGGTCTGTAGCTCTCTCTCCTCATCAATCAGGTCAAAGACAGACTGCTTTTCCTCCGCCAGCTCCAGAACCGTCTTTTTTATGTCAAATGGATGCCGGTCTTTCATCACATCCCAATAAATCCGATCAAAAAAGTCTCTGCTGAGAAATGGATATTTTCCTTCTTTCAACAGATAAAGCTGCCTGTCAGAAGGACTCCATTTCTTCGTTTCATCTGTCTGTTCAATATATATGCCTTCCCTGACTCCGGCATAGATATCTTCTGCGAAAGAATCCTCCTCTGCCGGCTTTCGGGTGACGCCAATTTCCTGAAAATTTCTGCGGTAATTGCTCAGAAGCCGGTTCAGGTACGACACATAGCTTTCGCGGTCAATAAAGCTCTTCCGAAGTACGGAAAAATGCTGCGGCATGACGTCCGAGGTTAATCTCCAATAATCACACCTTTCCTCTTCCATCCGATCATAGATTTCCTGAAGCGGCCAGAACGGACCAAAAAAGCTGTCGTCCATCAGGGTCACCTCGTCAAATTCCAGCACACAATCCATGCCCAGATACTGCATCAGCGCATCCGCGTACAGAACAGGAAGCTCATTTCTGTAATTCAGACAGTAAACATCCTTCGTAATATTCCTGATTGTTCTGCGTCCCTGGGGCGTCAGGAAGGCATTGCATACCACGACCAGTCTGTCCGATACGTCATTCAGCTGCCCAAGCAGATATGCCGTCGCCTTTCCGACTGCTCCGCTCTCCTGATTATACGCGTATATTGCCAGTCTTTTCATCACTGTTCTCCAGCTTCAGTCTGAAGCACTCCTTTTCTCGGCTTTTTCTCTTTCCTGTCTCTGGATCTCCATGTATCTCAGATATTCCTCATCCACCTGTCCGGCCGGACCATCCATCCGGATCCGGCCGTCCTGAAGCCAGATACTTCTCTCACAGATCTGCTCGATCTGTCCCATAGAGTGCGACACGATCACAATCGTTGTGCCCTGTTTTCTGATATCCATCAGCTTCTGAAAGCACTTGGCCTGAAAATTCACATCCCCCACCGCCAGAATCTCATCAATCAGCAGAATATCCGCGTCCACATTGATCGCCACAGAGAAGGCCAGTCTCATATACATTCCTGAGGAATAGGTTCTCACCGGATTGTCTATATACTCCTCCAGCTCCGAGAATCTGATCATACTGCTCAGGCGTCTGTCGATCTCCTTCCTTCTCAGGCCAAAAATAGACGCGTTGATATAAATATTCTCCCGCCCCGTCATATCAGGATGAAAGCCGGCGCCCAGCTCCAGGAGACTGGATACCCTGCCCCTGACCTGAATGCTGCCGCTGTCCGGGTACATGATCCTGGTCAGCAGCTTGAGCGTTGTGCTTTTTCCGCATCCGTTTTGTCCAATCAGGCCAACCGCTTCTCCCCTTCTGACGTCAAAGCTGATCCCCTTCAGAACCCACCTTTCCTCGTACCTGTTTCTGGAACGGAACAGTACCTTCTCCTTCAGCAGCGTCCCTTTGTCCGGATAAATTTTAAATTTCTTTTCTACGTTCCTTACCTCAATTGCATTGTCCTGCTGCATGCTTACAACTCCTCCGCGAAGCCGCGCTGTAATCTGGAAAAGGTGATTTCTCCGATGATGAGGATCACGATTCCCAGTATGACGGCATTCGCCAGGGTGCCCATCTCCGGTACCCTGCCGTAATAAAGAATATCTCTGTAGGCTACGATGACAGGCGTCATGGGATTGAGATAAAAAAGCCTGACATACTCTTCCGGTATCATCTCTACGGAATAAACCACCGGCGTCATGTACATCCACGCCATCGACAGAATCCCCAGAATCTGCTGCATATCTCTCAGATACACCGTCAGGGCCGATACCAGAAGCGTAATCCCAAGGGACAGCACATACTCAATCAGCATGATCACCGGCAGGTACAGAAGCGCTGTCGGCTCCATCCTGATTCCGCTGAAAAAAACCACAGCAAAGATAACGAGGAAGCTCAAAAGCATGTTGACAAATTGGCTGGTTGTATACGCAATCGGCAAAACCTCTCTGGGAAAATATATTTTTTTCACCATGTCCTGCTGTGCCAGAATGACAGTGGAGCCTCCGCTGAGACAGGTGCTGAAAAAAAATCCACGGAACCAGCGCCACGAACAGAAACAGATAGAATTTTTCGATACCCATCCGCAGAATTGTAGAGAAAACAATCGTATATACACACAGCTGAAGCAGCGGATTTAAAAACATCCAAAGAAAGCCTAATATGGATCCTTTATATCTGCTTTTCAGATCTCTGCGGACAAGCCCCGCTGTCATTTCGCGGTAATCCCACAGCTCTCTCAGAAGTCTCATGTCTTTATCTGCCCCTCCTGTAGATTTGATAAAGAAATGCCTTTATGTGCCTTTTTCCCGGTACAGGCAGGGATTTCAGCTGATTGATCAGTTTGTACGACCCCGAATGATACAGAATGCTCAGCTCCCTCTCGGCGTTATTTAACCGTTCCAGAATGTCGTCCGGGACATCGGTCTGAGAGATTCCTTTTCCGTTCGCCAGCGCATAGGCGCGATAAATCGCCTCCGCGTCATACATCCCGAAGGCCGATCCTCCGTCTCTGAAATTTCCTCTGAAATTTTCCCTGAAATTCTCCCTGTAAAGAGTGTCATAGCATTCCGCCATTTCTTTTGTTGTGTGCAGCTGCAGCCTTTGCACGCGCTCCGCGCACCGCCGGTATTCCTCCGGCCGCTTTTTCAGCTCGTTGATCCTTTCCAGCACAGACGCCGTATTGTGAACATCCTCGATCACCCATCCGCACGCCATTTCCCGGGTTCTCTCTCCCAGCGCTCCCATATCGGAGACAAGCACCGGCACGCCGCAGGCAGCAGCCTCGGATAAGGTATAGCAATAGGTCTCCGGGCAAACGGACAGAAGGCAGATCAGATCAATCCTGTTTTTTTCCACCAGCTCCGGAAGCTGCTCCCGGGAATAAGCTCCCGTTTTGTGAAGGTTCTTTTTCTCCAGATACAAAAGCTCTCGATCCCCGATTTCACCAAAGATATACCAATCAATATCCTCGTCCGCTTTTCTGACAAGATTACAGATGATCCGGCTTCCCTTCTCCTCACAGATACCGCCCACAAAAGCGACGCGGAAGGTCTCTGCGCTCCTGCTCTTCCTTTTGTTTTCATATCTTTTCAGATCCGTGCCATGACCGATCACCTGCACCTTTTCTCTGATTTCCGGAAAAACCTCCGATATCACTCTTTTTGTATGCCCGGAAGGAACAATGATTCTGCAGGAGCTTCTGAGGGCTTCCAGATTTCTCTTTCGCCATATCTTCTGATAATTCTGCGCGGACGCAAGCTGAAATTTATGGCTCAGGCATTCCCCGCAATGCCCGCAGTTTTCCACGTTTTTGTCGCAGGCATTGCCCTGATCATCCAGCAATACTCCGGAGGGGCACACCATATAATAGTCATGAATAGTCGTAATCACCGGAATCCCCAGCGCCCCCTCGGCCTCATACATATCCAGAGACATCCCAAGGACATGATGCACATGCACCATGTCAATGGAAAAGGCAGTTAAAATCTGATCGTAAATTTCCCGCAGTCTCTGACTGTGAAATACCGGAAAATCCGGCTTGTCCCCCGCATAAAACTTCAGTCGGACTGTCTGATCGGACGCATAGCCGGTGCAGCGGATCTCCTTCTGATCCCGGGCCACAACAAAGATATTATAACGATCCTTCAGCCGCATTGTCAGATCCTTCACATGAAGCTGAACGCCGCCCACATGGTCATCCGCTTCCTCCATAAAGTCGGACTGGGCCAGATACAGAATGTTTTTTCTCCCGTTATGGAAGGGAATATGTATTTTGATCGTATCCTGGGCAAAGCTGTTGGGATTATCCCGCACATGCTCCCTGTTTCTCTGCATTTGCAGCGGATAACGCTGATTCAGGATGGCCTCATGAGCCTCCATACACTTTTGCTTTTCTTTCAAATTAAAGGACCGGGAGCCCCTGTGATAGACATAGGCGTCATCGCACATGGCGTGATAATATCCTGCCTGTTCGGCCCGCCAGCAAAAATCATTTTCCTCCCCATATCCCCGTTGAAAGGTTTCGGAATCAAAATTGCCGATCGTTTGAATCACTTCGCGCTTAATATACATACAAAAACCCACAGCCACGGTAATCCGCGGATATCGTCTTAAGCTGCTTCGATCCACAAGATCAGCAAATTCCTCCGGAGTAAAGCCCTCCGGGAGCCTGTTTTCCTCACAGAAAACAGGGACAGAGCACAGGGTTGCGTTGTTGGATAAGGGTGTGGCGGTGGCAATGGCGGAATCGCTGTAGGCGCACCTGATCAGCTTTTCCAGCCAGTTCTTTGTCAGAATGGTGTCTGAATTCAGCAATACCACATCCCGGTCCGCAGACTGACAAATCCCGATATTGACAGTCTCCGTGAAGCCCCTGTTTTCTTCATTTTGTATCACCATAAAGCCCTGGGCCGCCAGCCGGCCAAGGTAAGGGGTTACTCTCTGATCCGTACTGCAGTCATTGATTAAAATCACTCTGTTCCTCTCCAGGTCAGTGTTTTGCCGCAGACTGTCCATACAGATCTGTAAATCCTCAAATGCGTTATATATACAGGAATGATAATATCCACGCCGTTCATAGTATCATTCATAGTTTCGCTTTCCTTTTCCTTTTCCTACAGTCCTGTGCCGCCGCTGTAGCATCGCGCCATCAGCTGATCGTTCATGCGCTCTATGGTCAGGACCTCATATTTCTCCAGAATTGCCCTGTTCATCCGGCTTAATCCGTCCGCCGTCAGACCGGCAATCACCTCCGCAAGCCTGTGGGAATTCATATCATCGATGATGATGCCGCAGCCTTCCGGTATGATATCCCTGGCACCAACCGTGCCGGAAACGATCACCGGAACGCCGCAGCTTAATGCTTCCGGCACAGGATATCCAAAGGTTTCAAGCCAGATGCTCGGAACCACCAGCACATCCGTATTCTCCATGATTTCTCCCAGGTGATCATAGCTGTATCTGTCATGGATCCGCATATAAGGCGACGGCGATGTGACATGAAAGAAAATATTCAGCTCCACATTTTTATTTTTCTGCCAGACTTCATCCAGCGCGTTCCTGAGCAGATAAAACCCCTTGCCGCTTCCCTGTGACCCCAGATAGGAAAGGCGTATATATCCGGAAAAGCTTTTTTGTTTTCTGTGATCCTTTATATTCTCATGGGCGACAGGGAGCAATACGCTTTTTGCGGGAGAGAAAAATTTCTCATATGTTTTCCTAGTACATCGAATAATAATTAACTGGCTATACCTTCATTTGATTTTATGC
>JAJPYH010000212.1 GCA_021205045.1 Lachnospiraceae bacterium
CTGGCTTACTGCTGATCTGATCGAACGACCCTTTTGCTGACTAACACCAAAAATAAAGAGTGGCTCCATCGTCTGCAGTAATATACTGCCCGCTGAAAGCAGATATAATGTCTTCCGTATAGGTATAGGTCAGGCTTGCGTTTTCTGACAGCTCAATGTAAGAATTGGCTCCGCCGCTTGCCCCAAGGCCAAGATAATATACGGACAGATGGACATTGGAGCCGACGATCAGCTTCCCGTCATCAGGCCCGGACAGATTAAATGAGTCTATGCTGATATCTACCCCGTCTGTGTTTGTCGTTGCAAGCTGAACGGTATACTTGTACTGAGCATAAGAACCTTTGTAGTTGGAAACAGTTATGCCGGGGACAGACACATCTTCATCAGCGGTAATCGTAAGCACATATCCGGAATATCCGCCAAGAGCAATATATATCTCCGAGGCAATATCCCCGGTGATCGTCAGTGTCCCACTGCTCGTCCCGCCTGTCCAGACATAGTTCGTACCGGATGCGGAACTGGTCGTTAAATAAATCGTTTCATCTTCCGCTACCAGAAGGGTTCCGCTGCCGGAAACGGTCTGCGCTTCAGCGGTTACTTCATCCAGACCCTCAACTTTCTCCGCTTCCGCCGGATTGTCCTGACTTTCCGCGTCAGCGCCGGTTTCCTCCATGCTTTCCTGGCTATCCTCATCAGTAGTGCCGGTTTCTCCCGCACTTCCCTGGCTGTCCTCAGCAGCGCCGGTTTTCTCCGCACTTTCCGGACTTTCCGCTGCCGCATCGGTTCCATTCGATTTTTCCTGACCCCCATCAGATTCGGTTTCCGCTGATGACAATACAGCTTCTGTCCCGTATGCCAGCACCGGGATATTTGAGAAGCACAGACATGCGGCAAGAATCAGACTCAATGCCTTCTTTTTCATACGTTTCCTCTTTTCTTTTACAGGCAGCTTTTTCCGTATCAGGAATATTTATACCATTTTGCTCTCGTAATCCTGCAGCTCATGAAAAAGAGCGTCCACAATTGCATCGTTCTCTTCCACACGAAACAACATAAAATATCTGTGTCTCTGAAATTTGATTTTCTTATATCCCTTTATCTTCAATTTGGGATTTTCGCAAAACTGCAGACTTCCGGCAACTTCGGATAATACCCGAACAGTTTCCTCAAAATCATCAAGAAGATTCCCGGCAGCCTGCTCACTTTTTATCTCAAAAAGCAAATATTGAATATATTTATCCAAATCGTTTTCTGCATCCTCGGTTACGATCACATTATAATCCATACTTTGACCTCATATCCGAAATAACAGCCGCTGCCTCCCTCTGTTTTCCCTGTGCGCTATGCTCCCTTGCTGCACTGAGCTTTTCCAGCATTTCATCCTCTGACATAGTCGTAAACGCACTCATATCCACGGAATTTCTCTTAATTTCAAATGGGAAACCATTGTTCGCCACAGCCTGCGTCAGAAAAATTCTGATCGCCGAGGTTGTATCTGTCCCTAAATCCCTGAAAAGCCTGTCCGATTTTCTCTTTAAATCATCATCTACCCTGATTTGAATTGTACTTGACATATGCACACCTCCCTTATGCTAATATAATGCAATATCATTGCCAAATCAACATTTTTTTATACAAACAAAGTACTTTTTTGCTGATCCGGCTAAGTTTGCTGCCCTTCAGGTAATGAACCTGGCCCAGCTGAATATATCAAGAAGAGAGAAGAAGAACTCCTTCACTCTGCTCACCTCCTGCGCCTGACTTCCCTCCGGGGCCACGGAGGTGTCCGCGTCTATGACAAAAAGAGAATCCGCCTCATATTCCTGCATTTCCTCCCGCAGCATGGCGGCAAACTCCTCGCTGTCCACCACCAGCATCAGCTCCGTGTCAATGTAGACGCTTCTCATATCCCAGTTAAAAGAGCCCACGCCGGAAAGCCTGTCGTCAATCACAAAGCATTTCCCATGATAGGAAATTCCTCCGTCAAACTCCAGAATCTGCACGCCGGTTTCCAGAATTTCCTCCTTATTGCGGGCATAATCCGAGGCGCCGAAGGGGTTGCCGTTGTTGGCCACGGAATTGGTCATCATGGTGACCTCCTCCACCTCATCGCAGATGGTTTGAAGCCGCTCCATCATCCAATCATTGCAGATAATGTAGGGCGTATGGAAAATCACGCTCTCTTCGGCCTGGGCCATCAGCTCAGTGATCTCATAAAACGCCACCGGCTCCTTGGCAAAGGTACTGGTCGGGTTGGACAAAAGTTCGATGTGATTCACCGGCACGGTGACGCTCTCATAATCTGCGCTTTCCAGCCAGTCCGGGTGCTCTGCCTTCAAAGTCTCATACACTTTTTCAAGCTCCTCCCCGGCACTGACCACTGACGGGTTATTATCCCAGAAATGATTGTCCGCCAGAGTCCGGCAGACAGGAAGGTCCCACACAGACTCAAAATAGTCCATGACCTGATTCAGGGAATTGTCCTCCCCCGCCTCCTCACTGCAGACCAGTACATCCCAGTCGTAATTTCTGTGCCCCTCCTGATCCCCCAGAAAATAATTGAAGGTATTTCGTCCGCCCAGAATATAGCCCATGTCATCCACAATCAGATATTTGTCGTGAAGCCGCCCCATGAAGGTCCAGGGCATCCAGGGACGAATGGAATTATAGATTCTGATCTCCACATTTTCCGTCACAGCCAGCGCCAGAAAATAGGGATTTCCCCACATGGCTGTCAGATAGGGGAACCCGTCCGCCAGCAGGCACACCTCCACGCCCCGTTCAGCCGCCTCCATCAGCGCCGCCATGACCATCATGCCGGTGGAATCCGCGTCGATTTCAAAGGTGGAGAGGATGATCCTCTCTTCCGCCTGGGAAATCAGACGAATGCGCTCCTCCAGAGCCTCCCCGTTGTCTGAGATCACCATGGCCCGCTCCCCGGAGGGCTCGTCGCTGTAATAATCGGAGATGTCAAAGCTCTCCACTGTACTTTCGCTGACCGACGGCTGAAATAAAAAGGGCACAAAGGCGCCGATGATAATATAGAGGGTAATGCTTGCCCCAGGATTGCGGAACAGCAGAATATCCCGCCAGTCTTTCAGAAGACTGTTTTTTTTCTTTCTGTTTCCAGCCTGCTGTTCTCTGTCCTCCGGCAGGCTTTCTGCCTGTATCAGAGTATCGCGGTCACCCTTCCGCTCTGCCGATATCACTGCATCACTTTGGTTTTTCCGTTTTTCCTGTTCTGAGATGCTCTCTGTCAGAAGGGCCGCATTTTCCCCGGCCGCCTCCTTCACCAGAGCGACAGCCGTCTTTACTCTGTTGATCAGATCCCTGACAATGGCAATCCCGTCCGCGCAGCATAACACATCAAATAAAAAATAAGTGTCCTCCCCGGCCGCCAGCCCGAACACATCCGTGACCGCGGTCAGAAACAGACATCTGCACTTGTGTATGCGAATTCGGCGGGCATATTCCTCCAGCCGGCTGCTTTTCTTTTTTACCAGAAAATACAGCCCCAGACAGACCGCTTCATAGAATAAAAATACCGGAAGCAGGATGGCTGCCGCCGGATATTTCCATAGAAGGGCGCATAAAATCACAGTCAGGACAGCAGAAATGACCGCCGTGATCATTCCTCTGAAGCTTACGTCTGATTTTATGTCTGATTTCCTGTTCCATTTTACATCTGATTTTGTATCTGATTTCATACCTGATTTTGAATTCATTTTCAAATCCACTTTTTCACTCTGTTCCAGAAACATCCGAGGGTTGCGCTTCGTTCCTTACAGCTTTGAATCCTGCTTTCCGTTCCGTATCCTGCTCACAATCCTGTATCGTTGCACAGCCGCTTTCTTTTCACGCTCTGCTGCCTTTCACTGTAATGGCGCCCCGCTCGCAGCGGTTCCCCCAGGCGTCGATCAGTTCTCCATCCCGATACACACAGACAATCTCACAGTTATTGGGACAGCGGCCGCAGGAGGCCTCCCGGGTATAAAACTCCATATTTTCCACATTAAAATCAAACTCCCGGCGCACTCCGCCCCTGCGGGCAATGATGGCCGCCCCCAGCGCTCCCATCAGATGACCGTTCTCATCCACCGTGATTTTGCAGCCCAAGGCCTTCTCAAAGGCCGCCACCACGCCCTGATTTTTGCTGACGCCTCCCTGGAATACCACCGGAGAGACAATCTTTTTTTCCCTTGCCCACGTTATTGAGATAATTGGCCACCACGGCGTCGCAGATGCCCGCCAGAATGTCCTCCTTGGAATGCCCCATCTGAATTTTGTGAACCAGGTCCGACTCCGCAAAGACCGTGCACCTGGCGGCGATGGGCGTGGGATGCTCGCTTCGCAGAGCGTAGGAGGCGATATCCTCCGCCTCAATCCCCAGCCGTTTGGCCTGGCTGGAGAGAAAGGCCCCGGTCCCGGCGGCGCAGAGGGTGTTCATGGCATAGTCCACCGCCACGCCGTTCTCCACCAGAATAATTTTGGAATCCTGGCCGCCGATCTCTAAGATGGTGCGCACATCCGGATAAAAGGTGGTGGTGCCCACCGCATGAGCCGTAATCTCATTCTTGACGGCGGTGGCGCCGATGATCGAACCGGTCAGCTTCCTGGCACTGCCGGTGGTTCCCGTAGCCACAATCTGAAACTCCTTCTTCGGGAACTGCTCCTCCAGCAGATGAAGCAGCTTTTTGACCGCGCCGATGGGATCACCCTCGGTCCAGATATATGCACTGCTCAAAATCTTATTTTCATCATCAATAATCACGCCCTTGGTGGAGATGGACCCCACGTCCACGCCCAGATACGCCTGTCTCATTTCAGTCGCCTTCCTTTCGCCTCAATCATGTCGTAAAAAGCCTCCAGCCTGGTCATCAGTCCCACATCGGAGGTCTGGGTGTCGCAGGTCAATATCAGAAGCGGTATTTTGTACTGCTCGCTTATTTTCTGTAAAATGGGCACAATATCAATCTCCGGTGTGCAGTTGGCGGACTTGATATGCACCAGCCCGTGAAAGCCCTGCTCCGCGTAATGCTTTGCGGCCCAGATATTGGCCGTGGAGGTGGGACCCATCTCATAGGTGCAGTATTCCCGGATCTGCACATTCAGGTTCTTTTCCCCGGGATAATGAATCAGCCTGTGAGACATGTTCATCCATCGGTGCACCTCCACGCCCATACCGCTCAGCTTATCCTCCACCTCCCGGTTGGAAAAGGAATCCACCGCCGTGTAAAACTCCCCGATGATCCCCACCTTCAGCGGGTGAGGCGGTTTCACAAGGGAGATGGAATCGAAGTCCTGCTTTACGCCCAGATAGGCCTTTTCAATGGCGGCTCTGGAGTCCGCCCGGTACATGGCGGCCAGGAAACGCTTATAGGCCGTCTGCCAGCCGCCGGTGGGATCGAAGCCGCAGCCCTTATAATATTCGAATGTGATTTCATCCAGATACTCCACCATCTTAATGGCTTCCATTCCTGCGGAAAGCAGATGGGTGGACTTCACCTTCGGATTGACCTCTCTGAGGCCCTTCAGAAAATCCATGGCCTTTCCTCCCATGGTGTAATCATTTAAATTGATGAAATCAAATTCATAGCCCTCGTCCAGAAGAATTTTGCGGAGCAGCTCCCCATAATAGGACAGACGGCAGATGCCGTTGGGCATGATAATCGTATCAGCCCCGGCCTCCAGGGCCTCCACCAGGCTTCCCAGAATGGTTTTGAAGGGAGTGCAGACCATGTCCGGGCTGTACTTTTCTCCAATCCTCTCCGTGCGCTGTGTCATTTTCGGCTGTAAAATAAATCTGCAGTCCATTCCCTGCTCCACCAGATATTTGAAAGCAGCGCTGTACTCCGCGTAGCGGATGGTGGCGACTTTTCTTTCCGATGTGAGTTTCATGCAGACCCTCCTTTTTTCATGCGGATCATGCCCGCAGACTTCTCTTCCAAAGCGGTCTTCATGCAGACCCTCATACCGCGCCTCCCTTTTTCATGCGGATGATATCCACAAAACTCTCCAGCCGGGTCTCCACCCCCGCGGTGCCGGTCTGGGAGTCCAGCACCAGCTGCAGCACAGGCACTCCCTGAATCTTGCGTGCCAGAATATCATCGACCATAGAGTCCGGTCCGCAGGGAAAGGCTGTGACCAGCACAATCCCGTCCACCTGATACCGATGCTGGATGATGCTGCCCACAAGCTCCCGGCTCATCACCCAGCGGCAGGTAGGACACAGATCCGGACTGTGCTTCACAGCATAATCCCGATCCGTGATATCCGCCCTGAGGGGCAGAGTGTCCAGATCCCGCAATCCCTTTAAAATCACGCCGCCCGCATAGGAATCGTCCAGAATATAGCTGTGCCCCACCACCAGGATTTTTAACCCTTCCGATTGATACAGCTTCTCCTGCTCCTTCACTGCCCTGTCCCAGGCCTGCTCCTCCGCCTTTTTCGCAGTCTTCCAGGCCTTTTTGCTCTCCTTGCGGGAAAAGCCCAGGGACTGGCTCAGATCACAGAAGGCATCCTCCTCCACAGCGCCGTTGACCACGTCAATATTACAGGTCAGAAACTTCTGATCAGTCTGACGGAATATACACCA
>JAJPYH010000289.1 GCA_021205045.1 Lachnospiraceae bacterium
AGGCTGGCTTACTGCTGATCTGATCGAACGACCCTTTTGCTGACTAACACCTTTTCATATAATCTCTGTTCCACGTACTCCGGCACACAGCGGTCCAGATTCCCATGGAATTCCGCGATCTCCTTCACCACGGAGCTGCTCAGATAGGCGTACTCCAGACTGGTGGTCAGAAAGAAGGTGTCCAGCTCTCCCCTGGAAAGCAGACGGTTGGTCTGCGCCACCTGCAGTTCATACTCAAAATCCGTGACCGCTCTCAGCCCTCTCACAGATACGTGAATGTCATGGGACGCCGCGTAATCCACCAGCAGGCCGGAAAAAGAATCCACCTCCACATTGGCGATATCCTTCGTCATCTCCTCAATCATCTTAACACGTTCTTCCACAGAAAACAATGGAGATTTTGCGTTATTATTCAAAACTGCGACCGTCAGCTCATCAAAAATTCCCGCCGCCCGCCTGATTATATCCAGATGTCCATAGGTCAGCGGATCAAAGCTGCCCGGATAAACTGCCCTCTTCATTTTCGCCCCTCCTGATAAAGACATGTTTGTTCGTCTTGTATCTCTTTTCCCGATACGCCTCAAAGCCCAGAGATGACACATAGGAAAAATCCTCGTCCAGCCTGGCCTCCACAATGATGAGGGTATCATCCGTCACATAGCTTCTGTCCTTTAACAGAGTCAGCATCTGCCTTTCCAGACCCTGCCCGTAGGGCGGATCCATGAAAATAATGTCAACCTCTTTTTCAAAAATATGATGGAGGGAAGCCGCCGCATCCATTTTCAGAGTCACCGCCTGTCCGGCAAGCTTTGTAAAAGCCAGATTTTCCTGAATACAGGACATGGCCTTTGGAGAGTTCTCCACAAAATACGCCTTCCGCGCTCCCCGGCTTAAAGCCTCAATGCCGATTCCCCCGCTGCCGCTGAACAGATCCGCAAAAACGCAGCCGGGCAGATCCGGCATCAGAATATTAAATAAGGTTTCTTTGATTCTATCCTGTGTGGGTCTGGTATCGTCCCCCGGCACAGTTTTCAGGGGCAGCCTTCTGGCCTTTCCCGCTATCACTCTCATTCATTGTCCCTTCCCGGTTTCATGCCGCCAGCCGAAAGCCCGATTTGCCGGTTCTGTCTTTGACCTTCCATTGCTCCTGCGCCAGGCTCTGAGGCAGCCGTCCGTCAGCTTAGATTATGCCCGAACCTTAACGCCGACGGAATCTCTCTTTCCAAGCTTGATTTTGGAAAGGTCGATTTCCTTTTCTCTGTACGTAATCACCGCGTTGTCATTATACTTCAAATAATAAGCCTCGTCCAGTAAATCCGAAGATTTTAATTTCATGACACGAACACCCAGGGCCGCTTTTTTCTTCTCCGGGATCTCCTCCAGGGCAAAGCGCAGAAAATATCCTTCCTTTGACCGGAGTACAATGTGCTTCTGATCCTTATAAATGGCGACGCTTATCACGGAGTCGCCCTCCTGCAGCTTCGTGGCCGCCACGCTCTTTCTGGCAACGTCAAACTCTCCGCCGTTCACCAGCTTTCCCATTCCCTGGGCGGTGATAAAACAAAGCCGGTAGAGGTTGATGTCAGACTGGCTGGCCGCAAACACGATACCTTCTTTTTCCGAAGAATAGGCGCTGATATTGTCCACAGGCTGGGCCTTGTCGCGGAACTTTCCGCAGGGAATATCCGACGCCTTCACTGTGTACATCTGTCCCTTATCCGTGAACAGGCAGACCCTGCCGGTGTTTTTACATTTAAATACGAAGCGGTTTTCCAATATGGCTGTATCCTTGTTTCTCTCATAGGTGGCTTCATCCACGCCCCGGATATATCCAAAACGGTCGATCATCACATAGATATCCGCCTCCTCCGCCTTTTTCTCCACAAAGACGGCCTCCTGAGCATTCTCTATGGTGGTGCGGCGCTCTCTCTGATAGTCCTTTTTGAAGCCGTCCAGCTCCTGAATGATGACCTGCGCCATGGAATCCCGTCTCTCCAGAATATCCTCATAGCGGAAAATATTGGTCAGAGTCTCCTCATGCTCCTTAATCAGGGCGTCCAGTTCCAGACCAATCAGCTTATACAGGCGCATTTCCAGAATGGCGTTGGCCTGTTTTTCCGTGAAATGAAGCTGGCTTGCCATAATCGCAGAACCCTTGTTTTTAAATTTGATGCCCCTGGTCTCTCCGTTGACCAGGCAGTTTTTGGCCATGTTCCGATCCCGGGAGCCGCGCAGGATCTCTATAATCAGGTCGATCACGTTGCAGGCCCGGATCAGGCCCTCCTGGATTTCCTTTTTCTCCAGCTCCTTATTCAAAAGAGTGGTATATTTGCGCCTGGTGAATTCAAACTGGAAATCCACGTTGGCGGCGATGATCTGCTTTAAGCTTAAGACCTCCGGCCTGCCATCCTTAATAGCCAGCATATTGACGCCGAAGGTGTCCTCCAGCCGGGTCTTTTTGTAGAGCATATTAATAAAATTATCGGTGTCGGTGTCCCGTCTGACCTCGATGACAATGCGGATGCCGTCCTTGGAGGACTGGTTGGAGATGTCCACAATGTCGTTTGTCTTTTTGCTCTCCGAGAGAGCGGCCACATCCTGTAAGAATTTGGCAATGCCGCTGCCGATCATGGTGTAGGGAATTTCGGTGACAACGATATTTAAACGGCCGTTTTTTTGTTTTTCCACCTGTACCCGGCCGCGGATTTTAATCTTGCCGGCTCCGATCTCATAAATGCTTTGCAGCTCATCCTTATTGCAGATGATGCCGCCGGTGGGGAAGTCCGGTCCGGGAATATAGCGCATCAGCTCCTGCACTGTGATGTCGGGATTATTTAAATAGGCCTTTGTGGCGTCCGCCACCTCCGCGAAATTATGGGGCGGGACGCTGGTGAACATGCCCACGGCGATGCCTTCAGAGCCGTTGATCAGAAGGTTGGGAAATTTGGCGGGCAGAATGGAGGGTTCTTTTTCCGTCTCGTCGAAATTGGGGACGAAATCCACTACATCCTTGTCCAGGTCTGCCAGGAGACCGTCCTGAGCGATGCGTTCCAGTCTGGCCTCCGTATATCGCATGGCCGCGGCTCCGTCGCCCTCGATGGTGCCGAAGTTGCCGTGGCCGTCCACCAGGGGAAGACCGCGTTTAAAATCCTGGGCCATCACTACCAGTGCGTCGTAGATGGAACCGTCGCCGTGGGGGTGGTATTTACCCATAGTATCTCCCACGATACGGGCGCATTTCCGGTAGGGCTTGTCATAGCGGATGCCCAGCTCATACATATCGTAGAGGGTGCGGCGCTGCACGGGCTTGAGGCCGTCGCGCACGTCCGGGAGGGCCCGGGCGATGATAACGCTCATGGCATAGTCAATGAAGGATTTCTGCATGACCTCCGAATATTCTAATTTCAGGATTCGTTCTTCCATTTATTTTCTGACTCCAATGATTTGTTAATGGTTCCGGATATTTCCGGAGCTGACATTAATCTGTCATAAATTCCATTCGCTTACACATCCAGCTCGGCATCGGTGGCATGCTCATAGATAAAAGCTTTGCGCGGAGGGACATCGGTGCCCATGAGGACTTCGGTCACCATGCTGGCGCGGCGGCCGTCCTCGATTTCTACTTTTTTCATGACCCGCCGCTCAGGATCCAGGGTGGTCTCCCAGAGCTGGTTGGCGTCCATTTCTCCCAGGCCTTTGTAACGCTGGAGGGTGAAAGGACCCTTGTGGCGTTTGCGGTAGCGCTCCAAGGCCTTGTCATCGTAGAGATACTCTTCCTCGCCCTTGGAAGGGATGGCCTTGTACAGGGGCGGCGTAGCGATGTATACGTGGCCCTCGTAGATCAGCTCCGGCATGAAGCGGTAGAACAGGGTCAGCAGTAAGGTGGCGATGTGAGCGCCGTCCACGTCCGCATCGGTCATAATCACAATTTTATCATAGCGGAGCTTCGTGATGTCAAAGTCATTGCCGTAGCCTTCGGAAAAACCGCAGCCGAAGGCGTTGATCATGGTCTTGATCTCGGCGTTGGCCAGAACCTTGTCGATGGAGGCTTTCTCCACGTTTAAAATTTTGCCGCGGATGGGAAGAATGGCCTGATACATGCGGTTTCTGGCCATTTTGGCGCTGCCGCCGGCGGAATCACCCTCCACGATGAAGATTTCGCATTTGGAGGCATCCTTGCTCTCGCAGTTGGCGAGCTTGCCGTTGGAATCAAAGGAAAACTTCTGTTTGGTCAGAAGGTTGGTCTTGGCCCGCTCCTCGCTTTTGCGGATTTTTGCGGCCTTCTCCGCGCAGGAGATCACGTTTTTGAGAGTTTCCAGATTTCTGTCAAAGAATCTGGGCAGTTCCTCTCCTGTGATCTTGGCCACCGCCTTGGAAGCGTCCTGATTGTCCAGCTTGGTCTTGGTCTGCCCCTCAAAGCGGGGATCCGGATGCTTGATGGAGATAACGGCAGTCATGCCGTTTCTGACGTCGGCTCCGGTAAAGTTGGCGTCCTTTTCCTTTAAAATATTGAGCTGACGGGCGTAGCTGTTGATGATGGTGGTAAACTGGGTCTTAAACCCAGTCAGATGAGTGCCGCCCTCTGAATTATAGATATTGTTGCAGAAGCCCATCACATTCTCGTGGAACTCATTGACGTACTGAAAGGCCACCTCACAGGAAATGCCCTCGCTCTCGCCCTTAAAATAAACCACATCATGGATGGGTTCAGAAGTCTGATTCATATCCCGGATGAAGCCCACAATGCCTTCCGGCTCATGGAAGATCTCTGTCTGCGGCTTTTCCTGGCGCAGATCCTGAAACTCGATGGTCAGAGCCGGATTGAGATAAGCCGTCTCATGAAGTCTGCTCTTGATCTCATCCTCTTTGAAACGGGTGGTATCAAAGATTTCTCCGTCCGGCAGAAAATTGATGCTGGTACCGGTTTCCTTTGTCTTTCCCAGACAGGGAAGCAGGCCGTCCTTCAGCTCCGTGGTAGGGATTCCTCTCTCATAAGTATCCTTGTAAATTCCGCCTCCCACCCGGACAGTGACTGTCATCCGCTCCGAAAGAGCGTTGACCACAGAAGAACCAACCCCATGCAGTCCGCCGCTGGTCTTATAGGCTGTATTGTCAAATTTACCTCCCGCGTGCAGGGTGGTGAACACCAGACGTTCCGCGCTCACGCCCTTTTCATGCATACCCACGGGGATGCCTCGTCCGTTATCCGTCACAGTGCAGGAGCCGTCCCGCTCCAGTACCACTGTAATATGATCGCAGTACCCGGCCAGATGCTCATCCACGGAATTGTCCACGATCTCGTGAACCAGATGGTTCAATCCCTTGGAGGATACGCTGCCTATGTACATGCCCGGACGGCGCCTGACCGCCTCCAGGCCCTCTAATACTGTAATGTTTTCAGCACTGTAAGTTTCCTTTTTTGCCATGAATCTCCCTCAATGCGTTATCATTTCCTGCAAAAATGCATGATTCCCACGGATGTTATCTCAGAGCGCTCTGCAGGAATTGGCCCTTTGCGCTCATGGGATTCCATGGATTTTATTTATAATACGGAAGCTTCTTTGTGGCCGTCAGGGCCAGCGCTCCCGGACCCAGGTGACAGGCGATCACTAGAGACAGCTCATCCACATGCACCTCGCCGAACTGCGGGAAAAGCTTCTCCACCTCCGCCTTAAATTCCATGGCCGCCTCCAGATTATGGGTATGGGCAATGGAAAGGAACACGCCCCCCCCGGATTGTCAAGACCGCCGAAACGGTTTTCGATGTCATGTCTGATAGCTTCGATCATGATCTCCTTGCCCTGCTTGGCGGTGCGGGCCTTGGCGTAGGTGTCCAGCTTCTCCCCCTGAATCTGTAATACAGGTTTTAAGTGAAGCAGGGTTCCCAGAGCCGCCACCGCAGGAGTGATGCGGCCACCTTTTTTCAGATAATAAAGAGTATCCAGCATAATATAGATACTGGAATTGAATTTATCCTCTGTCAGAATATCATGAATTTCCTTCGCGCTCTTGCCCATGTCCGCCAGCATCATGGCGTCCAGCACGGACTGTCTCTGGGTGACGGAAATCCGCTGATTATCAATGACATAAACACGGCCTTCGTATTTCGGCTCCTGAGAATAGCCATAGGCGCTGGAGCAGGATCCGGAAAGGCCGCTGCTCATGGGAATGTAGACCAGCTCGTCATGATCCTCAAGAGCCTTGTCCCAAAGCGCTGTCACGGACTCCGGGGAGGGCTGGCTTGTGGCCACATCGACCTTATCGTTCAGCTTCTGATAGAACTGGTCTGTAGTCAGTGAAATATCCTCGTAATAGGTTTGCCCTTCAATATGAAACGGATAGGGAAGGACATAGATGCCCATTTCCCTGCTCTGAGCCTGTGTAATGGCTGTGTTGGAGTCACAAACGACCGCTGTTTTTGACATAAATCTACCTCATGATTTTCCGTTGATGTTTTTTAGCCGATTATTCTTGTTATCATAAAACTAAATAGTTCTAAAGTCAAGGCGGTTCCATTCCCCGGATGAAAAATTTATAAGCCATTTATGATAATGTCCTTATATACCACAAGAGAAAATGTCCCA
>JAJPYH010000037.1 GCA_021205045.1 Lachnospiraceae bacterium
CCTGCACAGTTTCATTTATGGTGGTGCCAAGTGCGCGGGCATGGGGGTTTTGAAAAAGAGCTGGATGAGCGTTTCTTCCGGGTGGGGCGCGCTTTCATCCTGAACTTAAATCAGGTGCGCCGGGTCACCAGAAAAGAGGTTATCCTCTCTGACAACACGGCGCTGCCCCTGCCCCGGGGCGCCTATGAGGCGTTGAACCGGGCCATTATTAATTTATCCTGAAAAAAGTTGAAATGATGTTTCTCAAAAGGTATAATCTCATATATAAAACATACGATTCAGCACTTTTCCAGAAAGGTTTATAAGATTATTATGATGTATCCATTTATGACACTTGATGATAAAACTGAAGTTGTACACTCAGATGCTTATCTTGAAAACCAAGCAGAAACTGTAAAAGTATACTTTGAAAAGCCTGTATACGGAGGTTTTCATTCTGCTGAATGTTATTTACCCTCTTACAGATGGGCTAACATTGACGGATTCTCCGAAGAGGAAATCAATCATCTACAGGAATATTTAGAATCCGTAGCTCACATCATTATCCGCCTTGCCAGAGAAGGAGGGTTCGACCGTGCCTCAAATTTTTAAAGTAGGTTCTTACCTCAAAAAGATTAATTATTATTGTTGAAAAATTCAGCCTTATGCTCACAGACTCAGCCCAGCAGCACCCGTACTGCCTCCTCCGTATAATACTGGGCCTGGGCGTGCCACAGCTCATAATATTTTCCACCCTCATCTGAGAGCAGCTCCTCATGACTTCCCTCCTGCACCACTGCGCCCTGGTCAAAGGCCGCGATCTCATCACAGAATTTACAGGAGGACAAACGATGGCTGATATAGACTGTGGTCTTGTCCGTGGCAATCTCGTTGAACTTCCCGTAAATTTCCGCCTCCGCAATGGGATCCAGTGCCGCCGTAGGCTCATCCAGGATCAGGAAGGGAGCATCCTTGTACAGTGCCCTGGCAATGGCGATCTTCTGCACCTCGCCGCCGGAGATTTCCACGCCCTCCTTATCCAGATCCTTATACAGGTATGTGTCCAGCCCCTTCGTCATACTGGACATTCTCTCCTCAAAACCAGCCTTTATCAGGCAGTCTGAAACCCGCTCATGATCATAGTCTGTCCTGCCCGCCACATTCTCCCCCAAAGGCAGGGCAAAGAGCTGGAAATCCTGAAATACCACGGAAAAATCTGAATGTAATCCTCATAGCGATATTTGCGGATATCAATTCCATTCAGTAAAATTTCTCCCTCCGTTGGATCATAAAGCCTGCAGAGCAGTTTGATGAAAGTGGTCTTACCGGAACCGTTCTGCCCCACCACCGCCAGACGGCTGCCCACCTGAAAGGTCATGTTCACATGACGCAGCGCCCAGGTCTCACTGCCCGGATACCGGAAGGAAACATCCTTAAACTCCACCTGATACTGACGGTCGGAGCGCTTCTCGGTAGTCAGGCTGCCCTGATACATTTCGTTTGGAAGATCCAGATAAGCAAAGGTACTCTCCAGAAAGGAGGCGTTGGCCCTGATGCTTCCACAGATATTCAAAAACTCCGAAATTCCCTGAAACAGATTGGTGATAGCGCCCACATACTGGGTCACCATCCCCACTCCAAAAGCTCCTGCCCAGGCTTTCAGACAGACGAAGAGATATACTACTCCGGTCAGCACAGCGGAAAGCGACCTGGAAATCATCTGTAAAATTCCCATTCCCCCCTTTGCCGCCCGGGCAATATAGCTGCCCGGCATAAAACTCTTATCAACCGCGGACAGGGGACGAACCAGATTATCGTTCTGAGAATACATACGCAAATCCGCATATCTTTTTCTGTCGCTTGTCACTTTATAAAAATAAGTGTACAACCGGTTCCCCAGCCGGGCCATTTCCGCATACCGAACCCAATATCCGTTTGCCAGATTTCTCAGGAAGGATACCGACACGGCGATCAAAAGCATCAGTCCCAGACAGAGAATAGCCATAAACGGAGAATTCAGAAACACAAGACCGGAATCCAACGGCACCTTTGCCAGGAACAAACTGATCGACAATCCAATACCGCCCAGGATTTGCAGCAGAGCCTTGACCATATTTCCCAGATGCCTGCTGTTCTGTATCAAACCATAGCTCGACCAGTTTCTGTTCTGCATCATTTGCGAATACAGATCATAAGTCTGTTGTCTTTCCATGAGCGCATACTCCATGGAAAACGCCTTATCCATATATATCTTTTCTTCTCTCCGCCAGAAACACTCCTGTTCCACATTTTGCCACTGCTTCAGGACTCCGCAGCCAAGCTGAATCAGAGCTGCGGAAATCAGGCAGACCGCAATCAGAAATGCCAGCCTCTCCGGATTTCTCTCTCCAGACAGCTCTTCTATGATTCTTGCAGACAAATAAATTGTCATATAAGGCCCCAGCCCTTCAAAAACAGCACAACAAATAGCAGCCCAAAAGAGACTGGGTTGACTGCGGCCTATGATTTCCCAGGCTCTGATATTTAATTTCAGGCTTTCCTTCCATGGCAGCTGTTTTTCATTCTTCTCCATTCTCTGCGCCTCCTTCCGTGTAATACTGACTCTGAACTTCAAAAAGCTTTGCGTACTCCCCTTGAGCCTCCAGCAGACTCTCGTGGGTTCCTTCCTCACAGATTCGTCCCCCATCCATGAAGATAATCCGATCACAGAAGCGGGTGGACGCCAGCCGATGAGAGATAAAAACAGAAGTGCAGCCCTCCGTCATCTGACTGTATTTCAGATAAATTTCATTCTCCGCAATAGGATCTAAGGCTGCAGTAGGCTCATCCAGCACCAGAACAGGACCGTCCTTGTACAACGCCCTGGCCAGCATCAGCCGCTGGATTTCTCCACCGGACAGCTCCACTCCATCCTCATAAATGCTTCTGCCGATCTGGGTATCCAGCCCCCTGGGCAGAGAAGAAACCTTCTGATCCAGTCCCGCCATTTCCAGGCACTGCTCAACTCTCTTTTCATCAACGCCCTCCACCCTCTGAGCCACATTCTGTTTTATCGTGGCATCCATGACAGAGAATTCCTGGAATACTGTGGAGAAAAGAGCATAATACTGCCGTCTGTCATACTGGCGGATATCCTCCCCGTTCAAAAGCACCCGTCCCTTTGTCGGATCCAGAAAGCCGCACAAAAGGCGCACCAGGGTGGTTTTGCCGGCGCCGTTTACTCCCACCACCGCCAGCTTTTCTCCCGCCCGGATGGTCAGATCAATGTCATGGATGGTATCCTTTTCTGCCTCCGGATAGCGATAAGAAACATGCTCCAGACAAAGCTCATAGCTTCCTCTTCTCTCTCCCTCCAGAGGTTTTCCCTCTTCAAACAGGAAGGGTTCCGGCCATTCCAGAAATTCCCGCACCACACTCAGCTCCAGGCTCTGTGTATACAAGGTTCCAAACTGATCCAATAAAAGCTTTACCCATTCCGTATAGCCACTGACTGCATTAAAATAGAGCAAAAATTCCGAGACGGAAAGCCCCCGGGAAAGAGTCAGCCAGATCAGATATGCGTATGCCGCCCCGTTTCGCAAAAGACTCAGCAGCATATCCGCAAAAATGATCCGCAGCCTGTGTTTTTCCCTCTTAACCAGAAAGGCGCGAAATAATCCATACCCCTTCTTCCAGACCTCCTCAATCCAGTCCTGCAGACCAAAGATACGGATATCCTTGGCAAACTGGCGCCCTGTGGCAACTCTGTTGGCATAGCTCAGCCTCTGAAGGGGAGCAGACTCTTCTTCCCTGTGCTCATAACTCCAGCTCTCCACCTTCTGATTGACAAAATAACCGACAACTGCCGTGACCGTCACCAGACATAAAAGCATGGGATGAAGATTCGAAAGCATCGCCAGATAAATGATAAAACCCAGCAAAGAACGGAGAAGCTTCTCTAACGTTTTCCAGATGGCTTCCGTGGGCTGTTGATTTCCTTCTGTGGCAGCTCCCGCCCTCTCTCCTGCCTGCAGATAAGCTGTATCCAGCAAATTGGGGTAGGAGGTATCGGCGTTTTTTTCTGGATCTGTCCTATAATATCCACCCTGACCATAATTCTGCCAAAGATAGTGTTCTCTTCAATGTACCCTTGCAGACCGTTCAAAAGCACCAGAAGACCCTCAAAGGCCAGGATAGTCAGGCACAGCTCCCTTAAAGATACCGCCCCCTCTACCTTTGAGAGAATCACCGGTGCGATCAATGTCTGTGCTGTGGTGATACTCACCGACACCAGAGCAGCGGCCAGAACTAAAAAGAGAACGCTCTTATGCACCCGCCAGGCATTTCTTACCATCCAGGCACTGTTCTGCCACATATTGTATTTGGGTTTGGATTTTGAAGTATCAGATGTGTTCATTTTTCCCACCGTTCCTTTCTGGTGTCATATTAGCATAATAAACCATTGTGGGAAAAATTGGGGGATGAATTGTCAGAATCGGGGGATGAATTGTTAAAATGACACTGCAGTGACAAGCGGAAGCAATAAGCTTTCAGGTCTCGCCTATTGTTTCCGCTCCGTGATTCAGGTTCTGTTGAAACATAAAACCGCCGGCTACCCCAGCATCTTACGAATATTCTCGTTGCGCCGCTGATTCAGCCTCTCGCACTCCTCGATTTCTTCCAGCGTAAATCCTTCGTACTGAATCTGCTCAAAGTCCGTGAGAGCCGACATAATCTCTGACAGCACATTTTCCGCTTCCGGCATAATCACATATTTCTTGATATCCGGACGCTTTTTCTTTTTCTTCTCCGGGTCCTTGATCGCTTCCGACTCCGGCGTCAGCCCCTGCTCAGGCAGCTCCTTTTCCTTTGAGGCGGTCTTTCCGGTCTTTTTACTCTTCTCCGGCTCTTTGATCAGCTCCTTTGCCGTCAGCCTCTGCACCGCTGCCGACAACTGAGTCCTGGTCATATTCAAAATTCTGGCCGTCTCCTTAAAGGTGCAGTCCACCCTGGCCTCATGCAGGTAAAACAACAGCTTCACGTCATCAGTCTGCAGCTCATTGCGCAGCGCTACCACATCGAAAAGCTTCTCCAGCACCTTGACCTCACGGTACAGGTCAAAGAAAAAGCCCTCTCCCTCCTTCACGCCGTCGCTGACACTGGTGCGTTCGTCGCCCAGCTTCTGATCCACAATGGGCAATACCGTGCCGTCCGCGGCCACATCAATCAGGAATCGGTACACAGAAAGTCTGCGTTTTTCGTAATTCTCCTCGCTCAGGACTTCCTTGTAGAAATTATTGTAGTAGGCAAACACCATCCGCTTCATCTGAATGGTTTTTTTCATGCTCATGCCCTGGGAGACCAGTGAACCCTTGGTTTTCACATAATAGTAGACCGGCACCTTCAGCGCGTATATCCTGTCCACATACAGGATATACTCCAGATTGAAAATAAAATCCTCGCACCAGCTGATGGAGGTATCCATCTTCATCTCGTGCTCCATCAGAATGGAGCGCTTGAACAGCTTATTCCACAGAACACCGTAATAAAAATCCGACGGCTTCTGCATCATGTACTGAGCGAAGGCCGCCCGATCCATCAGACCGTCCACATCAATAGCGCCCTTCTGGGAAACCCGCTCCCCGTTCACCCGGTAGAAATCCGTGATAACCATGTCGCAGTCATACTCTTCCATAGTCCGCGTAAACAGCCCCACCGCGTCCGGCGCCAGCCAGTCATCGCTGTCCAGAAACTCCACGTACTCTCCCTTAGCTGCGGCTATCCCACAATTGCGCGTGTCCGAGACACCGGTATTTTCCTTGTGAATCACTCTGACACGACCGTCAACTTTAGCATAGGAATCGCAAATATCCCTGGAAGAATCTCCGCTGCCGTCATTGACCAGTATCAATTCAAAATCCCGGTACGACTGTTTCAGCACACTCTCAATGCAGCGCGCTATCGTCTTCTCCGCATTGTATACCGGCACAATAATACTCACTTTTGGTGACATCTAAAATCCTCTTTTTCATAAAAACGCAGATGCCGCATCAATGCAGCGCCCTCAGCACAGCCGGGCGCCGCGGATGTTACATCAATCCAACCGGAACACCTGCTCCAGTTTCGGCTGTGCCCCGGTCACCGGATCCATCTCCAGCTCCAGGATATCCGCCATATACTCATTCCATTTGTCTACCACCGGAGAGTCCGCCTGAGTCTTTTCCGCGAAGGCCACGCCCTTCTCGCACTCATAGTAGCCGAACAGCTCGTTATTCACCTCAAAGATGGAATAATTGCAGATACCGGCGGCCTTCAAAACCTCCACCATCTCCGGCCAGATCTCATTGTGACGACGCACATACTCCGCCTTGCAGCCATCCTTGATACGTCCCTTCCATGCCATATGTTCCATAATCTTTCTCCTTCCTGATTTTGCCAGATTTTCTGTTGCTGCTTCTTATCTTAGCACATTACAGCTTAGTTTACCACAGAGAAATTTGATCAATCTTTACATTGCCCCTGCACGAATCCATTACTTACATGAATATTTCCCTGAGTTTTCTGCGAATTTTTTGTGAACTTTCTAAAATGGTTGCATTTGTCATTCTATATACCGTATAA
>JAJPYH010000203.1 GCA_021205045.1 Lachnospiraceae bacterium
ACAAGTAAAATCATTTGTCCCTAATTCAGGCAAAAAGGTGCATTTGTTACCCTGGCAGGTCTGCCTTCTCAGACAAAGAAACCCGGGAACTGGATTCCCGGGTTCTTTTTTGTCAGATTTTTGATGCAGCCTCATGGGCAGGGCGCAGGAGCATTCACTGTATCATCAGGTTGGAATACCCCATCAGGCTCTCGTCCACCGCGTAGGCGGCCTCTCTGCCCTCTCTGATACCCCAGACCACCAGGCTCTGCCCCCGGTGCATATCGCCGGTGACAAACACGTTCTCCACGCTGGTCTGGTACTTGCCTGGCTCAGTTTTGACGTTGGTGCGGGGATTAAGCTCCACGCCGAAGGCTTCCGCCACATAGGACTGGCAGCCCAGGAAGCCCGCCGCGATGAGCACCACCTCCGCGTCCAGGCGCTGCTCCGTGCCCTCCAGGGTCTTCATGACCATGCGGCCGGTGGCCTCGTCCTTCACCATGGCAGTGCGGATGGTGATCACACCGGTGAGCTTGCCGTCCTCGCCCTTTTCAAACTCCTTCACCGTGGTCTCAAAGATGCGCGGGTCATGACCGAACCTGGCGATGGCCTCCTCCTGGCCGTAATCGGTTTTCAGGATTTTGGGCCACTCCGGCCAGGGGTTGTTGGCCGCCCGGCTGACCGGCGGCCTGGGCGTCATCTCCAGCTGGGTCACGCTCTTACAGCCGTGGCGCATAGCCGTGCCCACGCAGTCATTTCCGGTATCGCCGCCGCCGATGATCACCACGTTTTTGTCCTTGGTATTGATGAAATTCCCATCCTGCAGATTGGAATCCAGCAGGCTCTTGGTGTTGCGGCTCAGAAAATCCACTGCAAAATAAATCCCCTCAGCGTCTCTTCCCGGCGCGTTGATGTCCCTGGGGTTGGAGGCCCCGCAGGCCAGAATCACACGGTCATACTGACTCATCAGCTCCTGGGCGCTGATGTCCACGCCCACGTTGACGCTGGTTTTGAACACCACGCCTTCCGCCTCCATGACGGCCACCTTGCGGTCGATGACGCTCTTTTCCAGCTTCATGTTGGGGATGCCGTAGCGCAACAGACCTCCCACCCTATCGCTCCGCTCATACACGGTGACGCTGTGGCCCCTGCGGTTTAACTGATCCGCCGCCGCCAGGCCGCTGGGGCCGCTGCCCACGATGGCGATGGTCTTGCCGGTGCGCACCTTCGGCGGTTTGGGATCCGCGTAGCCCTTCTCGTAGGCGTTCTCAATGATGGCGTACTCATTTTCCTTGGTAGAAACCGGGTCGCCGTTTAAGCCGCACATGCAGGCATTCTCGCACAGAGCCGGGCAGACCCTGGAGGTAAACTCCGGAAAATTATTGGTTTTATGCAGGCGGTTGCAGGCCTGCTTCCAGTTGTTGGTATATACCAGATCATTCCACTCCGGCACCAGATTGTGCAGTGGACAGCCGCTGGCCATGCCGGCGATCATCATGCCCGCCTGGCAGAAAGGCACGCCGCAGTCCATACATCTGGCACCCTGAAGGCGCTGACTTTCCATCGGAAGATGCTCATGGAACTCATTGAAATGACTGATTCTGGTGGTCGGAGATTCCGCCGTTGAGACGGCTCTCTCATATTCCATAAATCCTGTTGGCTTTCCCATGTCTGTCTTCCTCCTCTACTTTCCCTTGACCATATAAAAGGCCTCGATCTGCGCCTGCTCGGCGTTTAAGCCCTTTTCCTCCATCTGGACGATGGCGGAGAGCATCTTCTCGTAATCGTTGGGAATGATCTTTTTAAACTTCGGCAGATATTCCCCGAAATGATCCAGAATATGCTTGCCCTTCTCCGAGTTGGTGTAGGCCACATGCTCGCTGATCAGGTCCTTGATGGCGCTGACGTCATACTTGGAGGTGATCTCTCTGGAGGAAATCATGCCCTTATTGAGTCTCTTGTACAGGTCGTTATTTTCATCCAGCACATAAGCGATGCCGCCGCTCATGCCCGCCGCGAAGTTCTTGCCGGTGGGGCCTAAGACCAGCACAGTGCCGCCGGTCATGTACTCGCAGCCGTGGTCGCCCACGCCCTCCACCACCGCGGTGGCTCCGGAATTTCTGACGCAGAACCGCTCCCCGGCCACGCCGTTGATGAAGGCCTTGCCGGAAGTGGCACCGTAGAGAGCCACGTTGCCGACGATGATATTTTCCTCGTGCTTAAATTTACTGCCCCTGGGCGGATAGATGATCAGCTTGCCGCCGGAGAGCCCCTTTCCGAAATAGTCGTTGGCGTCTCCCACCAGCTCCAGGGTCAGGCCCCTGGGAATGAAGGCCCCGAAGGACTGGCCGCCACTGCCGTTGCACAGCACCCGGTAGGTGTCCTCCGCCACGTTATCGCCCAGGCGCTTGGTGATCTCGCTGCCCAGGATGGTACCGAAGGCCCGGTCCATATTTTTCACATCCACCTCGATGGAGCGCTTCTGGCCTCTGGAGATGGCCTTATCCAGCTGCTTTAACAGTACCCGTTCATCCAGCGTATTTTCCAGCTTGAAATCATACACCTGCTCGGGAATGAAGGTGACCTTCATCTGTCTGGCATCGTAGGGGTTATTTAAAATCTTATCCAGGGTGATCCTGGACTGTAAATCGGTGAGGCCGCTCTTCACCTTCAGCAGATCTGTGCGTCCCACCAGCTCGTCTACCGTGCGCACGCCCAGCTTCGCCATGTGCTCCCGCAGGTCCTGAGCGATGAAGCGCATGAAGTTTTCCACGTACTCGGGCTTGCCCTTAAAGTTTTTGCGCAGCTCCGGGTTCTGGGTGGCTATGCCCACAGGGCAGGTATCCAGATTGCAGACACGCATCATGACGCAGCCCATGGTGACCAGGGGCGCGGTGGCAAAGCCGAACTCCTCCGCTCCCAGCATGGCCGCGATGGCCACATCTCTGCCGGTCATCAGCTTGCCGTCGGTCTCGATGCGGACCTTGTTGCGCAGACCGTTCATGATCAGCGTCTGATGGGTCTCCGCCAACCCCAACTCCCAGGGAAGTCCCGCATTGTGGATGGAGTTTCTGGGAGCCGCGCCGGTGCCGCCGTCATAGCCGGAAATCAGGATCACCTGGGCACCGGCCTTGGCCACGCCGACCGCTATGGTGCCCACGCCGGCCTCAGAGACCAGCTTGACGGAAATGCGGGCGTCCTTATTGGCGTTTTTCAGATCATAAATTAACTGCGCCAGATCCTCGATGGAATAAATATCGTGGTGCGGCGGCGGGGAAATCAGGCTCACGCCGGGGGTGGAGTGACGGGTCTTGGCAATCCAGGGATAGACCTTTCCTCCGGGCAGATGGCCGCCCTCGCCGGGCTTGGCGCCCTGAGCCATCTTGATCTGAATCTCCTTGGCGCTGACCAGATACCGGCTGGTGACGCCGAAACGGCCGCTGGCCACCTGCTTGATGGCGGAGCAGCGGTTTAAGCCGTCCCTGCCCACGGTCAGACGCTCCAGATTCTCACCGCCCTCGCCGGAATTGCTCTTGCCATGGAGGCGATTCATGGCGATGGCCATGGTCTCGTGGGCCTCCTTGGAAATGGAGCCGTAGGACATGGCGCCGGTCTTGAAACGGGTCACGATGCTGTCCACGCTCTCCACCTCATCCAGGGGTACACCCTCCTCCGGATAGTTGAAATCCATCAGACCGCGGAGATTGCGCACACCGCCTTCCTCGTTGATCATGTGAGTGTACTGCTTGAACATCTGATAGTCGCCGCGCTGGGTGGACTGCTTCAGCATATGAATGGTAGCCGGGTTGTACAGGTGCAGATCCGCGCCGCTGCGGCTCTTGTGCTGCCCCGGGCTGTTCAGGGTCAGGTCGTTGTCCAGCTCCAGCGGGTCGAAGGCCATGTCGTGAAGCTCGTTGATCTGATTTTCAATGTCCTTTAAAGTGATGCCGCCCACACGGCAGACCGTGTTGGTAAAATATTTGTCAATGACGGCCTTATCGATGCCGATGGCCTCAAAAATCTTGCTACTCTGGTAGGACTGGATGGTGGAAATCCCCATCTTGGAGGCGATCTTGACGATGCCGCTTAAGATGGCTTCCCGATAATCGCTCTCCGCCGCGTAATAATCCTTGTCCAGCATCTGATTGTCGATCAGTTCCTGAATGGTATCCAGCGCCAGGTAGGGATTGATGGCGCTTGCGCCGTAACCTAAAAGGGTTGCGAAATCATGCACATCCCTTGGCTCGCCGGTCTCCAGAATCAGGGACAGAGAGGTTCTCTTCTTGGTCTCCACAAAGTGCTGGTTTAATGCCGCCACCGCCAGCAGGGAGGGAATGGCCACGTGATTTTCATCCAGTCCTCTGTCGGAAAGGATCAGAATATTGGCCCCGTCCTTGAAGGCCTTGTCCGCCTCGTTGAACATGCGGTTGATGCTCTTTTCCAGGCTGGTGGTCTTGTAATAGGTCAGGGGCACGGTGGCCACCTTGAAGCCGGGCAGATTCAGATTCTGAATCTTTAACAGATCCGTGTTGGAGAGGATGGGATTTCTCACCTTCAGCATGTGGCAGTTTTCCGGCTTTTCCTCCAGCAGGTTTCCGCTGGTGCCCATGTGGATGGCCGTGGCCGTGACGATCTCTTCACGGATGGAGTCGATGGGCGGGTTGGTCACCTGAGCGAACATCTGCTTGAAATAATGGAACAGGGGACGATGGCTCTTGCTCAGGACCGGAAGGGCCACATCCACGCCCATGGCCGCGGTGGCTTCCGAGCCGTTTTTCGCCATGGGAAGAATGGCCTGTTTTAATTCCTCATAGGTATAACCGAAGGCCTTCTGGATTCTCTGGCGCTCCTCGTAGGTATATTTTGGCACACTCTTATTGGGAATCTTGATGGTGCTCAAATCCGTCAGGTTATTGTCCAGCCATTCGCCGTAGGGCTGGGCGGAAGCGTATTTTTCCTTGATCTCATCGTCGCCGATGACTCTTCCCTGGACAGTGTCGATGAGCAGCATTCTGCCCGGACGCAGACGCTCCTTCACTACCACCTTGGTGGGGTCGATGGGCAGGGCGCCCACCTCAGAGGACAGGATCATCTGCCCGTCGTCGGTGATCATGTAGCGGGAGGGACGCAGGCCGTTTCTGTCAAGCACCGCCCCCATCACATCGCCGTCGGTAAAGAGGATGGAGGTCGGGCCGTCCCAGGGCTCCATCATGGTGGCATAATATTGGTAGAAATCCTTCTTGGTCTGGCTCATGGCCTTGTCGTTGGTCCAGGGCTCCGGGATGGTAATCATCACCGCCAGCGGCAGGTCCATGCCGGACATGACAAAGAATTCCAGGGTATTGTCCAGCTGAGCGGAGTCGGAGCCGGAGGCCTCGATGCAGGGCAGCACTTTATTGAAGGAATCCTTCAGATACACGCTGTCCATGGTCTCCTCTCTGGAGAGCATCTTGTCCGCGTTGCCCCGGATGGTGTTGATCTCGCCGTTATGTACGATATAACGGTTGGGATGGGCACGCTCCCAGCTGGGGGTGGTATTGGTGGAAAAACGGGAGTGTATCATAGCGATAGCCGCTACATACTCCGGATCCTGTAAATCGGAAAAGAAGGTGCGCAGCTGTCCCACCAGGAACATCCCCTTGTAGACGATGGTCCTGCTGGAGAAGCTGACCACGTAGGTATTGCTGGTGGACTGTTCAAAGACGCGCCTTGCCACGTAGAGCTTGCGGTCAAAGTCGATGCCCTTCTCCACGTTGGCGGGCTTTTTCACAAAGCCCTGGATAATGTAGGGCATGCATTCCAGGGCCTTCTTGCCCAGCACCTCCGGGTGGGTTGGCACCACGCGCCAGCCCAGAAATTTCAGGCCTTCCTTCTCCACGATGATCTCAAACATCTTCCTGGCCTGGTTCCTCGGCATTTCCTCCTGAGGCATGAAAAACATGGCGATGCCGTATTCTCTCTCGCCGCCGATATCAAAGCCGAGCTTTTCGGTCTCCCTCTTAAAAAAAGCGTGGGGGATCTGGGTCAGAATGCCGACGCCGTCGCCGGTCTTGCCTTCCGCGTCCTTGCCGGCTCTGTGCTCCAGGGTCTCCACGATCTGCAGGGCGTTCTCCACGGTTTCACGGGTCTTGATGCCTTTGATATTGACGCAGGCGCCGATGCCGCAGTTGTCGTGCTCGAAGGCCGGGTCGTACAGGGGAGCTACGGGGACCTCTCTCTTTACATCAAACATGGGGGTTCTCCTTCATTTTGGGCATAAGAAAAGGCGACAGGCTTCCGGCTCACCTTCGAGCCGGACAGCTTATCAACCATATCTCATCCATTATTGTATACCTTTCAGGCATCTCCTGAATTTATGCGCTGACGCACAGAATGCGCTTCGCGCAATATGTTAACACGTATGTCACGTTAGCGCTTTTTGTATTATACTTCCCTTTCGGAAATTTGTAAATACCCAATTTCTTTCGAGTTGTCTGATTATTTGTCTACTATTCTATTAGCGTTAAATTGTCTGATTTTATCTTTTATTTTTTCCAATAAAGGAAAGCTGCAGGAACAATTCTGTGTTGATG